>JAIXXU010000006.1 GCA_027490595.1 Pseudomonadota bacterium | reverse complement strand
CCATCTCTTTTTTTATTTGTAAATAAAAATAATGCGACAAAAATAGGTTGATTTTAATAATAAATTCAGAACCGGCTTTGATAGGAATTTTTATTTTCAAGGCTTTAAGTTTAACAGAGATATGAATAATAACGATAACTTTATTTTGGGGTAAAAGTTCAGTTTTGGAAATTTGAACAGGATAAAAAATAGATTAATTTCTACTTTTTTCGAAGCTTTTCTTGAATTTCACCAAACAATTTCTAAAATGAAAGTATGGAATTCCTTTCGCCTAGCTTTGGCAAGTTTCTGATTCTAGAGAAAGATGTGTCTTAGATTTCGTTTATAGTATTCCCATTCATTTTTCATATAAAAAAGAGCATTACCTTTTTTTGATTTAGGTGGAATTTTATAAATATTAAATGATTTACTTATCAATACTAGCAGAAAGCATCCAAATTGCTTTTTCATGATATTCGAGTCGTTGTACAAAGAAATCTTGAGTTGCAAAGTCCCTGGTTCCTTCGCAAGATTCAATCCAGTCTTTCAGATTGCCGCATACAGTTTGATGATCACTAATAAGTGTTTTTAACATATCTTGAGTGCTTACAAGATGATTCATTTCTTTGATAGTAGAGAGTTGAGTTGCTTGTGCCATAGAGAATGGTGCAATAACACCAAGCGAACGTATCCTTTCTGCAATTTCATCAATGCTATCCTGTAATTCGGAATAGTGTTCTTCAAACAATTTATGAAGAGAGAAAAAGTTAGCGCCTGTTACATTCCAATGGAAAGAATGTGTTTTAAAATAAAGAACTAAAGTATCGGCAAAATATTGTTCTAAAAAAAGTGCGGTCTTATTATGGCTTGTAGTCATGGGGTGTCTCCAGTATTGGGGGTTGAATGAATGTTCGTGACTTCTCTTGATAGAGTCTATAAGTTGAAAACTATTTTTCAACAATTCGTAATGGCAATATGGTACTTTATGTCATCGTGGTGTTTATGGAAAATAATTTTTTGCTTCACAAACTTACTGTAGTTTTCTAAATGATGATCAATCATAAAAACAAGGCAGCCTTTTTCTGCCACACTATTTTGCAGTGTCTGAAAAAGTTGTTGTTGACAGCAAGAGTCTAGATGAGACATTGGTTCATCTAGAAAGAGATATTGGGGTTCTGCAATGAGAGCTCGAACAATAAGGCATCTAGCCTTTTGTCCTCCGCTCAAGTCGTGGAAACTATTTGATTGCAAGGTATGTAGCTGCCATTCACTGAGTAAAGTTTGTACTAATTTTAATTGTGCTTTGTTTGGTGTGAAATTAGGCCCAAAGCCTTGGCATACAAAGTCTAAAACTTTTATATGAAAAAATTGATTTACAGTGTGAAACTGAGGGACATAAGCAATATGACAACCAAGCGTGGAGTGCTGACTTGCTTCTGTGTGACAAAAAGAAATGTTCCCTTTAATTGGTTTTATCAATCCGAGAATTGTTTTCAAAAATGTTGATTTGCCAGCTCCATTTGGCCCTGAAATAGCATAAATTCCTGGTTGGCTAATGGAAGCAGAGCTTGGATACGTCAACGATTTCTTGCTTGCGTATCCCACTTCTAGATTTTTCCATGAAATTGATTTAGCCATTGATTATGATTCCAAAATTTATTGGCCTAAAATTGAACGTTTGATGGCCTGTGAATTTTGGATCCACATGCCAAGGACGGTATCCGCGCCGCTGTTAAGTTTTCCCAGAGAATCAGCGAACAAGGGGCGTCCAAGTTCTAGAGAAGAATCTGAAGCAAGAGCTTCGAAGCTCTTAGAATTATCATACATCTCTGGAAATATAATGTGAATTTTTTTTGCCTTTAATTGTTGGATAAAGTGATAGATTTGTTTGAATGTAGGTTTACTTTCATCAGATATGCCTAGCAAGTTAGGGTTTTCGAAGCCAAATTCTTTTGCAAAATAAGCCAGTGAAGCGTGTTCCATGGCAAGGTATTTTTTTTCTTTTGGAAGATTTTTGAATTCCTGATTAATTTTTATAACTACATCATCAATTTGATTTAAGTAATTTTTTGAACAAACTGAGATTTTATTTGAAAATTGAGGAAAGTTTTCTTTGAGAAAAATAGATAAGAATATTACTATTTCTTTTGTAAGAATGGGAGAATGCCATATGTGTGGATTTAGAATTCCTGTTTGTTTATCGAAGATGAGTGCTGAAGTTTTTTTTTCTTCAAGCATTTTTGTCATGACAAATTTCTTTTGATTTTTTTGGACAGGAATCTTATCGAGCCATGGTTCCAAATAAGGATCAATTTCTACAATAATAGGGCTTTTTGCCACTAATAGCCTTACATGAGGCACCATCTGGTAGGTGTGTGGATCGTCTTGGGTATTTAAAATACTTTCAACTGCAATAGAATTACAGGTTACTTGTTGAATGATGTCTTTTAGGTAGAGGTTTGACGTCAGAACCAGGGGATTTATCGCATATAAATTGAGATCAACGAAAAGTAATTGGAAAAGAAAAAAAAAAAAAAAAAAATTTGCATAAAAGTTTTTATTCATATCTTTAATCCATTTCTATGAATACAAAATTACCGCTATCCTCATTTTTTACTACAACAGCATAGGTTTTTATTGGACTAAATGCAGGAGGTTTTAGATGAGCTCCGCCTTTAGGGACATCAAAAACGGCCTTATGAAAAGGACATGTGATGTGTCCATTTGCAGGATCCCAGCGTCCATTTTCCATAGATTTATCGGCATGGCTGCACATGGCATCAAAGGCCCAAATTTTATCATCCAATGTTTTTGCTAAGAGTATATCAACATCATCAATTGTTACTTTATACGGTTTATCTGTTGATATACAGGAAAGAAGACACGCTTTAAAGAGAGTCATGTTCAAGTACTTTTTTGATGAAGAGTTCACCCAAAAGGGATAAAATGTGGTCAGAAGGTAAGTTTTCTAGAGCGCTGAGTGCAAAACCTTCAATAATGAGTTGCCTAGCTTGAGACAAAGAAAAACCTCGGCATTGTAGATAGTAAAGTTGTTTTGCATCTATTTCCCCAGTAGCACTGCCATGTTTGCAGCTTATTTCATGGGGGAGAATGTGAAGACGTGGTTGTGCATCAATGCGCGCCAAGGAAGATAGTAAAAGATTTTTGTTGTCTTGAATTGCTAAACATTTTTGGGCTGACTGAGATGCTTCAATAAGTCCATGAAAAGAGCATTTTGCCTTTTTAGAGACGATCATTTTCAGGGCGAGTCGTGATTGGCTTTGATTGCCAATGTGTTCTTGAACAGGCTCGTAGTCGAAGATACCTTTGGACGCTATGACAGCAGAGCTGCTTTTGGAGATGCTTGAGTGGCCTTTAAGGGAAATGTGTGAGTTAATTCTGAGTTTCCCTTGGGGCACAAAAACTTGCGCTTCACGTAATATTGCATTTTTATGCAATATTACTTCACGTTCTATATATTGATGTTTACTTTCCTGGGAAGGAAGACAACTCCATAACACTTGAACCTGACTATTTTCCTCGAGTTCCCATAGGTAACGAGTCAAAGAAAATTCAGCTCCTTGATCAAGTACAAGAAGGTCACACTTGGTGTCTTGTGTAAAAATCAAGTGAACTGGAGCATAGGACTGTGAGCCTTGAATGCCATAATGATTCGTGACAACCAAAAGAGGGATTTCTTGTGGTGAGCCAGAAAGCAAGATTTCAAGCTGATGGGGGGAGGAGAACTTTAAGCGTTGGGAAAGTGCAAGTCCTACTTTACTTTCGTGGACAAGAGAACGCGCTTCCCAGGGTGCTGATTTGAGTTGGAGAAAGCTTTTTAAGTTTTCAGGAGAAAATACATCAACATATCCTGCTTGAATATCAATCCAAATTAATCTGTGCTCGTTTGCAATTAAAAGCTCTGTAAATTCAGTGCCTCCAATATTTTCCCAAGCTTTTTTTATTGTCTCAGTAGTATTTGTGTATTTGTGGTTGACCTTCCAAGGGAGTAATTTCCCTTTTTCTTCCATAGCATTTTGGCCATTAATGTTTAAGATATCATTATCTGGCAAGAAAAATTGTTGTGCATCAATACGACGCCAGTTTTCTTCTTGAATGGTAGGGAATTTTGATAATACAAGAGATTCTTGTTGAAGCATGGACATACTAGCCAACCCCCTCAAATTCCATTTCAATAAGTCTGTTCAATTCCACTGCATATTCCATGGGAAGTTCCTTAACAAAAGCTTCAATAAATCCATTAACAACCATTAATGTTGCTTGACGTTCAGAAAAACCGCGGCATTTTAAATAATATATTTGCTCGTCACTTACTTTACTTACACTTGCTTCGTGTCCAATTTCATTTCCTATTTGTTCTTCAATTTCCATGGTGGGTAGGGTGATACTTTGTGATTTATCGTCCATCAAAAGTGCATCACATTGTACCTTGCTTTTACAGCCAGTCATGCCTTTGGGTATTTTTACCAGTCCACGATAGGTTGTAACGCCCCCATCTTTAGAAATGGATTTTGAAGTCACAACACTGGATGTATTTGGAGCTGCATGAACAATTTTTGCTCCTGCATCTTGGTGCATGCCATTTCCAGCAAAGGCTACAGAGAGTATTTCACCCCTAGCGCGCTCTCCCATAAGATAAACGGCAGGATATTTCATGGTTAATTTTGAACCGATGTTGCCGTCAACCCATTCTACCAATGCGTCTTCGTAGGCATAAGCTCTTTTGGTGACTAAATTAAAAATGTTTTTTGACCAATTTTGAATGGTGGTATAGCGAATCTTTGCGCCTTTCATAGCAATAAGTTCGACAACTGCCGAATGCAAAGAATCACTGCGATAAACGGGGGCTGTGCATCCTTCAATATAATGTACGCTGGAACCTTCATCAGCTATGATTAAAGTCCTTTCAAATTGTCCCATATTTTCGGTATTGATACGAAAGTAGGCTTGCAGTGGGATTTCCACTTGAACGTTTTTAGGGACATAGATAAAACTTCCGCCACTCCAAACAGCTGTATTTAATGCTGAGAATTTATTGTCAGCTGATGGAATTACTGAACCAAAGTATTTTTTTATAATATCAGGGTAGAGTCTCAAACCCGTATCCATATCGAAAAAGAGAACTCCTTTTTCTTCTAACTGTTTGTGCATACTGTGGTAAACAACTTCAGATTCAAATTGTGCAGATACGCCAGCGAGAAATTTACGCTCAGCTTCAGGTATGCCAAGTCGCTCAAAGGTGTCTTTGATTTCAGTGGGAATTTCATCCCAACTTGTTCCAACACGTTCTGTGGGTCTTACAAAGTAGTGAATATTTGTAAAGTCAATTTCGTTTAGGTTCTTAGAATCACCCCAGTTTGGCATAGGTTTTTCATAAAAAATATCTAGGGCTTCAAGCCTTTTTTCAAGCATCCAAGATGGTTCATTCTTGAAAGCTGAGATGTCCTCCACTATTTTTTTTGTCAAACCCATTTTTGATTTTTCAGATTTATAAACATAGTTTTCTTCCACATGAAAACCATATTTATAGTCGTTGATATCATCAATTGATGAAGGTTGTGGTTGAGCTGTATTTTGTTGGTGAGTCATAAGGTTACCTCTGTATTGTGATCTTTCACCCAATGATAGCCTTCTTTTTCTAGAGAGGTGACAAGCTCTAGACCACCTGATTTTGCAATACGTCCATCAAGCATGACATGAACTTTGTGCGCATCAAGAAAATTTAAGAGACGTTGGTAGTGAGTGACAATTAAGAAAGCTGTTTTTGAGGTTTTGCTCATGTAAGTGATACATTGAGCCACTATTTTTTGCGCGTCCATGTCAACGCCTGAGTCGATCTCGTCGAGAACAGCAAATTTAGGTTCAAGAAGCATGAGCTGAAGCATTTCAAAACGCTTCATTTCTCCACCGGAAAATCCATCATTCAAATACCGTTGGAGAGCTTGGCGATCGATTTGCAACAATTCAAGCTTCTCTTTGAGAACCTTTCTAAACTCAGAAACACTCAGCTGTTTGTTGTGATGCATATTGTATAAATTGCGAAGATATTCGGAAATACGAAGGCCAGGCACGGCTACGGGAGATTGAAAGGCGAGGTAAAGACCAAGTCTGGCTCTTTCGGCAGTACTGAGTCCTGAAAGATTGGTTTCATTCAGCTTTATTTCACCTTGAGTTAAGTGCACATGACTTGCACCCATGATCAAGTGACCTAGTGTAGACTTGCCAATGCCGTTTGGTCCCATAAGAATGTGGATTTCTCCCTCATTAATTTCAAGAGAGAGTCCTTTTAAAATTTCCTTTTTTTCGATCATTGCATGAAGATTATTTAACGATAACATAGATAAAAGCTCCTAAAATACAGGTGAAATAATTATTTACTGAGCAATGGATTCAAATGTAGCGATTATTATTCAGTAGATATCACTCGAAGTTTTTTGACCGGTGTAGTATTTTTTTCAATCAAATTTGTTTGTTTCTCAATATTATCGGTTACTAATTGTTGAAGAGTTTTCCATGGAAGAGCAGCGCATTTAATTCTTACAGGAAATTTACTCACACCGGATAAAGCTTCCAAATCATTTTCAATGTCGTCGCCTTGTGGTCTCGTTTTGCCTGTATAAATGTCCTCTGCTGTTTGAATGAGAGCTTTGGCATTTTGAAGATCAAGTCCTTGAACGGCCTCGCACATCATGCTTGCGCTCGCCTGACAAATTGAGCAGCCGGAGCCATCAAATGCGACACACAGCCTTTTTTGATTGTCTAACGTACAAAAAAGAGTAATTTGGTCTCCGCATAAAGGATTTTTTCCTTCCACGCAATACTGACATGAAGGGCGATTTTCT
>JAIXXU010000189.1 GCA_027490595.1 Pseudomonadota bacterium | reverse complement strand
GCATCTTGGCGTGGTCTTCATAAATTTATGATAGATTCCGAAGTTTCAGACAGACTTCATATTTATGTGATGCCAGCTCGTAAAAAAGAGTTGCTGAAAGACTTAGAAGGTGCTTTGGATTTTGATCAAAGTTCTTTATTTAAAAAAGTTTATGAAGAGGAGTATGGTTCTTTTGGTGGCACTCCTTTTTCTCTTTTTATTGCCGATTACTATTTTGATAAGTCTCCCAAAGACATTGCGCTAATCGATGGGTTATCCCATGTGGCAGCAGCTGCTCATACTCCCCTTATTGCTGGGGTAAGTCCTTTGCTTTTTGGCATGGACAGTTTTCTTGAGCTTTCAAATCCTGTTGATATGAAGGCATTGTTTCACACGGGAGACTTTTTGAAGTGGAATTCACTTCGTGCCAGTGATGATGCGAAATATATTTCTCTTGCGATGCCTCGTGTTTTACAGCGACAAGGTTATCACAAGGAAGGTCTTGAAACAGAAGAGTTTGAGTACACTGAAACTATCGTCGGAGATACACATGAACATTATCTCTGGGGAAATGCTGCTTACGCGGTTGGGGCAAGAATCACCAAAGCCTTCAACGAGCACTCTTGGTGTGCTGCGATTCGGGGCGTTGAAGGTGGTGGTCTCATAGAAGACCTTCCTGTGCATATGTATACCAACGAGACTGGTCAACGCGTGATTAAATGCCCATCGGAATTGCCAATTACCGATCGCAGAGAAAAGGAATTGAGCGACCTTGGATTCATTTCACTTTGCTACAAAAAGCAATCAAATATGTGTGTTGTGTTTGATACGCCAACATTATCCTTGGTTAAGGATTATGAAGATCCTGCAACCAGATCCAATGCCTTTGTTGCTGTGCAGTTGCAGTACTTGCTGGCAGCAAGTCGATTTGCGCATTATTTAAAGGTTATCATGCGTGATAAAATTGGTTCTTTCGCCACCTTAGAAAATGTGAGTACCTTCTTAAATGCGTGGATACAACGTTACATTCTTCTAGATGACAATGCGCCTCAAGACATCAAGGCGAAGTTTCCTTTGCGAGAAGGGCGCGTGGATGTTTATGAAATTCCAGGTAAGCCTGGTTCTTATAAGGCAATTTGTTTTTTAAGGCCTCATTTTCAACTAAATGAGTTGACCATTTCCATACGTTTAGTGGCTTCGCTCCCAGCACCTGCGGCAGCTGCCTAATATTAAGTGAAAGAATTTGGAGGATGAAGGAATGTCAGAAAGTGAAAAGATAGTCAAAGGGTCACTAGTAGGTAAGGTTGGTGGTCAAAAAATTGAAGGAAGTTGTGTGGTTGAGGTTGATGGTGAAGAGACAAAAGGTGGGATTGCCCTTGAACAAGTTGAGATCATTTTAAAAGGGCTGCCAAACGAAAAAAAACCACTCAATCACGCTAATGATGGTTCTATCAATTTTGTAGCCAAGATTAGATTTGTGGTTTCCCAAGAAGATGAATATTCAGCACGCATGCTCATGGAAGCAGACTCTAAGGGTCTTAAGTTTGAAAACTTAAAATTATACCACATTGATAAAGCTCATGACACGGGTGAATTATTTGCTTTAGAAGTGATTGAGTTTGGTTCAGATTGCGAAGCTATTCGAATAAAATCGCAAGGTCAGGTGGAAGGTAAGCCGGGTTTAGAGTTTGTCATGGAATTTGATAAGACAGTCATGTACTCAAAAAATCTGAGCAATGAAAAGAAGGACGGCAAAAAGCAAAAGGGAAATATTGCATACAAATTAAGTTGCGATAGGTAAAATTGACGACCTACTTAAAATCTCCAGGCATTTTCTATATTCTCTTAAACAAGAAGACACATAGGAATATTTAAGTTTGTAAGCCTGGAGAACGTTTCATGCAGCCTACTCAACTGCGTTACCCTGTCACTTGGTTTGAGGGCATGCCTCTTTTGCCACACCATTTTCAACAGCAGTTTGCCTATACTCAGTCACATCTACAAACTTGTGCTCAAGCCTTTGGTCCCTTTCAATATGGACTTCTAGGTATCGATTATGACTTGCTGTCTTTGACAAATAACGTTTTTAAATTGAATAATATTCATGCTTTTTTTCAAGACGGCACTGCGATTCAATCAACAAGTTTAGAGCAGAATGATAAACTTGAGTATGTGTTGCCTGTGCCTTCGTCTTTTGAAAATTCATCATTGTCAATTTATATTTCGTTACCAAAACAATCTGATAGCAATTTTTTAAATGGTAAATTTCCTCGGTATTTAAGTGAATGCCAAAGGGAAGTGTATGATCATGTGTCAGGTCAAGAGCCTATTGAAATGTTAAGAATGATTCCAAATGTTATTTTAATGAGTGACTTAGATTTTAATCATAATTTTCTTGGTTTGAAAGTAGCTCAGCTCAGAGTAGATAAAAATTTATGGGTATTTGATGATTATGTGCCAGCTTGTTTTTTTATAGATTGTACAAATCCAATTTATAAATTATGTTCTGAAATTTGTTTTTCTGTGAGAAAAAAAATACAGCATATTTCTGATCAACTTTCTGCTAAAGCTTCAAAAAGCAATTCTCATTTTATATCTGAAAGTTTGTTTTATGCTCAGGCTCTTGGTGTGGGACTACCTGCAATTGAGTGTCTTTTAACTACCGAAAAATCTCATCCTTTTCAAATTTATATTGCTCTATGTCAACTGCTCGGTGGATGTGGTCTTCTAACAGAAAATTTTACACCTCCTGTTCCTGCAAAATATCTGCATGAAGACCTTTTGAAATGTTTTTTAAAGATAGAAAAAGATATAAATTCTATCATTAATGCTGTGATTGACGATAAAATTAAGCAAATTTTATTTCAAAAAGATAATCATGCTTTTTATCTTGATAACATTGAAAAATATATTAAGAATAATGCTGTTATTATTGGGTTCAAAAAAAGAAATTCTATTCCAGAGAGTGATTTTTTACATTGGATTAAATCTGCAGTTATGTGTGAGCGCAATGAATTTGAAATTACAATACAAAATAGAACCAATGGTTTGGAAAGAGTTCGTTTTGAAAAACAAGATGAAATCCTTCCAACCAGAGGGATGTATTTATTTGAGATAAAAAATATAAAGAAAAATTTGAAAGATATTTTTATATCTAATGCTAATGATTTAGACATTCAACCAGATGATGTATACTTAGTCATGAAAAAAGATTAATTATGATTTCTATTAATGATGCCAAAGAAAAATTATTCTTTGAAAATTTTTTTGAAAGTGAAACTCCAAGAATTGAAAAGAAATGGAATTATAAAGAAAATGATGGTTATGAAAAATTACATCACTCCATAGCTCAAAATATCAGCTGCATTTTGAGCACTAACAATGGATTAAAAGTTCAAGACTATTTGAACAAAAAACTCATTTTTCTTGATTTTGGTATTCCTGATATTCTTTCCTTATATCAAGAAAACAATATCGAAATATCTCAAATTGAGAAATGTATAATACATGCCATTGGTTTTTTTGAGCCTAGAATTTCTGATGTTAATGTTAAGTTTCAAAAATTAAATAATAAACCTTATATACAAATAAATGGTAAATTATCATTGGATAAACAAACATACATAGAAATTGCCTTTCAAAATATTGATTCAGTATGAAAAAATAGGTTTTATATTGTGAAAAAAATTTTCCTTATTTTTATTGTTTTTTTATTTAATAATACTCATGCAGAAGAAAATTTTAAGACCCTTACAGCAGTATCAAAATCTTCTCCACCTATGTTTTATAATGAAAACGGAACAGTTACAGGCATTGATGTTGAAGTGATTCAATTTGTGGCTAAGAAATTAGGTTATAAGGTTGAGTTTATCGATGAGCCTTGGGAGAAGGCTTTAATTGATACCAAACAGGGCAAATTTGATTTTATTTTTGAAGCGGATATCAATGAAGAAAGGAAAAATTTTTTTTATTTTACAAGACCAACAATGCAGCTAAAAATGGCATTTTATAAAAGTAAAAATCTTAATTTTTTTTATTCCTCTTTAGATTCATTTTCAAAATATATTGTTGGTATTGGTAATGGCTTTGTTTTTGAAAATAGGCTGCAAACATATATTGATCGAAAAATTTATCAAATTTACAATATTAGTGGAAATGATACTGATATCCAAGGACTTCTTAAGGCTGCATTTAAGCAGGTTGATTTTTATATTTGCCCCTCTCTAACTGGGCAATTTATTATCAACAAAAAAAGAAAAATTTTTCCTGAGCTTTTATCTTTGGACTATATAGAGCCTGAGTCTTTAGAGGGTTCTTGGCCTAGACTTGCTTTTTCCAAGGCGAGAGAAAACTCTCTGCAACTTAGTCAAAATTTCGATAAGGAACTGATGAAATTTTTATCTACTCCAGATTTTAACAAAATTGTCAGAAAATACGTCAAAACCATAGAGGTATCTGATTAAGGGCATGAGCATCTTTTCCCGAAATAAAATAGCAAACAAGCATGGGAGAATGATGTTTATGACAACAGGTTCACAAACAAAGCT
>JAIXXU010000009.1 GCA_027490595.1 Pseudomonadota bacterium | reverse complement strand
TGCGCCAATCCCATATGTTGTTCCAGAGTTCCAAGCAGGGTAGCCTGCGTCTGGTTCGGCAATGCTGCTGTAGATTAGCCCGTTAGTGCCAACAGTGTCTGCTGCACGAGTGGCTGCTGCACCTGTTGTGGTAATCCAACTAGTTGCTGCTACACCAAGCTCCAATTGAGCATTCAGCACAGAGCCTGTTACGGTTAGCGTCAGAGTGCCTGCTGTTGGTGTAAATGTATAAGTTGTTCTGTTAGGACTTGCCCCAACGCCGACAACTGTATGTGAATGAGTTCCACTTAATACAACTGTTCCTGTTCCATAGAATGACAGCGTATAAGCTGCTGCTGTGGACGTCACAGATTGTGTGGAGAGTGTTGCTGAGTTTAGTAGAATGTTCGTTGCAGCAGACTCTATTAAAGCTGCTGGCGGACTTGTCAAACTCAGTGGATTATAGTTAATCCGTATTTCATCAATAGCTGCTGAAGTAAGTGTTCCAGAGCTATTCCAATAATTTGCTGTGGATGCTCTAGTAAAGCTTCCGGGAACAACTGGGTTAGGAATAATTACTTGCATTTGTTTCCTTTAAAAGAGAAGGGCCGAAGCCCTTCTTTCATTACAATTAACCTACGACAGTTTCGTTAAGAGACAACTGTTTCTGTCACTTGCAGTGTCTGGCCGTTTGGTGACAAGTTCTGGAACAGTTTCTTCAAGAATCTGATGTCACTAACCAAGCTTTGATTCTCAGCACTGTTGTCATCTCTAAAGTTATTGATAGCGTCTACCAATTCTTTCACGTCAGACCCTTGTGCAACACCCTTAGCTTGTGCCGAAGGTAACACCATTTCACCCTTGTGGAGTTTAGCTGTGTAGCCATCGAACGGAACGTTATCCAAACCGTTAGCATGTGAGCCATTAATCTGCAAGGCTGCATACTCAGGAGAGTTCAAAATACTCTGAGCAATCTCAAGTGCAGTGGTTCCTTTAGTTACAGCATTGTTTTTGTAGAAATCAAAACCAGATGCATCAGGAGCACGTTTTAACAAACTCTGGTACAAGTTTGTAATTTGATCGCCTGTAGCCGCTTGTGGTGATGACAACGCACCAATACTCATACCATTACTGATAGCTGCACCAGATGAAGCTTTAAACGCTAAGAGTGCAGAAGCCAAATCTTTCACAGCAACTTGAACACCATTCACTGCGTCCAATTGTTGTTGTGCAACATTGATGAGGATGTCATACTTAGCCATTTCTGCATCGTATGTCTCTTGGAGTTGTTTCAACTGACCTTGCGCAGCTTCAAGTTGGTTCTCAGCAATAGACTTTTGTGACTTAGTAATGTCATTTAAATCAGCAAGCTTACCAGCAGTGATTCCAACATCCTTCATGTAGTCCGTGTAAGAGCTAAATGAGCTTGACGAATCTTTGCCCAGAGCAGATAATGAGTCTTTCAAATCTGCTGCTTTTGGCAACATCCCTGTAGACTTAGCAGTATCTAGCGCATTGGTAAGAATAGCTTGTGCTGAAGTGCGGCTCATTCCAAAGATAGTGTTGTCCACCATACCTTTTAGCGAGCTTTCCAAAGAATTGCCTAAATCATTCAGAGCACTGTTAGTTGCTTGCAAGCTTGAGACTTGAGCATTCAATATAGCTGTCTGTGCTTGGTAGGCTGCTGTTGTTGCGTCCTTCTGAGCTTGAATGGCTTTCTGCAAAATAGTGAAGTCATTTGAAGCTGTTGTTTGCAGAGCTTTGAATGCGTCTTGTTGAGCCTGTTTAGCAGCTTCTGCGGCAGCGTCAGCAGCCTCTTTGGTGGCAGCAGCTTGGTCAGCAGCAGCCTTAGCAGCTTCTGTTGCGGCATCTGAAACTTGCTTAAATGCTGGTGCAATATTTAACAATGCGTAGTACATGTTTTGACCAGCAGTAGTTGTTAAGTCTTGTGACAATACCAAGTTCTTAAAGTCTGTTGCAGACATCGTAGTTGACAGATGCAGACGCTCAAGCTCTTTATTTAGTGAGGCTTGAATTGGTGCAAGTTTCTCAGCGTCTGTTAAGAAGTCATCCAAGAATGTTTTTGTGGCAGATGTTAATTTGTCTACACCACCAAACAAATTGACAAGGTTCTCTGACGCAGTGATAGCAGCAATACCTGTGAGATTTAATGTCTTACCAAGAACAGCAAATACATCTTGAACCTGCACTAAGTTATTAGCAACACGAGAAAGAGTTTCTAAATACCCTTCGCCAACTTTACGGAAAGGCTCCAACCCTTCGACAGCAAATGCTGCCATGTCATCACCCATTTTAGAAAAGATGGCATTCAGTGCCTTATTAACCTCATCACCTGTCATATCTTTGAGTGAAATTTTACCCAAGTCGATTACAAATGATTTCAATTTAGTCTGGAAAGCATCTCCACCTAATCCAAGCTGATTAGCTGCTGAACTAATTGTTGCGGCCATGTTATTGATAATGTCTGCAATTTGGTTGTTGACACTGTCACCTAACGATTTAGTCTGAGTGCTATATTTGTCGCTAGAGAACCATCCACCAGACTTCTTCAAATCATTGTATGATTGAGCGTTAATTCCATTGGCAGCAACACCACCAACTGTACTAGCACCAAACATTACACCAGCGTCTTGTACAGAGGTTTTACCACCAAAGATAGAATTCATTACACTTCCAATGAATCCACCAGATTGATTTCCAGCAATTTGGTTCGACAAGGTGTTTACACCACCAAACTGAGTAATACTAACACCTAAGTTGGTCAACCCAGCCGCAACTGCTTTCAGAGAACTATCCATTGACTGAAAGTGAACTAATCCTAAGCCAGAGTCTCTTGCAATAATATCTAAAGACTTCTGAATTGAATCGCTTTTAGCTGTCTCGTCACCTAGCACAGAACCAGTGCCTTGAGTTTTTTGTCTGTCAGCCGATGAGTAACCACCTCCGCCACCGCTCGATGCAAATCCCATAGCAGCCATAGTGGTAACCATCGCGCCAATAGCAGGCCAAGCAAATGGGCCAAGCACAGCGAACATTGACGCAGCACCAGCAGCAATCTTAGGAGCAATACTTGCAATTGCCAGAGCCACTTCAGCAGCGTGGAATGCTGTACTAACTGCACCCATTACTTTGTAGCCAGTTGATTGCTTCTCAAAGAAACCTTGCGCTGCGCCAGCAATACCTGCATACATGCCCATACTAGCTTGTGTTTGCTCTTGAGAAAGCTTAATATCAGCCTCTTTGAGCTTGAGGGTTTTAGTCTCATCATCAGCGTTCTTATAAGCTTCTTTCACTTTATTAAAGCGTTCTTGGGCAGCAGTTTGTTTTGCCATCCCAGTAGTGAAAGCTGAGAAGAAGTTTTGCATTGGCTTAGAAGCATCTCCAAACATTGTCTGGAAGCCATCAGCAATTGTTTTACCAG
>JAIXXU010000136.1 GCA_027490595.1 Pseudomonadota bacterium | reverse complement strand
AGTCGTTTGGATTTGAAAACTGGAATGAGTTTAGTGACGTTAACGTTGTGCACATGGAAATTCCACTGGAAAAACTCAAAATTTCAATAGAACCTTTTTTGTCAGAATTTGAACAAAAACTACAAGAAGATTTTAATATCAAAAAGAAAATAAACACCATCAAAACAAAAATAAAACTACAAAATTTTTCTCACTTTAATAAAGAAGCTAGCTAAGGCTGTTTGATTTCAGGGAATTAAAAATTAAGACGCCAATTTAAATTGATTGAACCATGTTTTCCATAGCTCCGCATGTTGAAGAAAAGAACTGTTATTTTGGATCTTGGAAAAGTCAACAAGCCACTTTCGAAGAATAACATCCGCTTTCCTAGGCGCAGAAGATGAACGTTTTCGTGGCAAACGATGAAGTTTTGTTGGGGGTGCTCCCTCATAAAAAGAAGCAACAGCAAACTCTGATGAAACGCCGATCTCATGGGCAACCATGGCCGAAATACAGCGAAGGCTCTCGTGGATACCTGAGCTACCACCTCCTCGAACTGTCAGCTTATTAAATTCAACAACCACAGCCTCAGCAAGCAATTTATCGAGAAGCGTGACAGATAAATCCAAGGAATGAGCCAAAGCATAACTCAAAAAACCTCGCCAAAGTTCACGTTCCCTAGCGTGGGAGGAATCAGAGTAAGCATAAACGCCCATCAAATCCAACGTCACTATATCCATGGATGGTTCCTATTCGACAACGGTAAAGAAAATGGTATTGGCTAGGATTGTG
Organism: Pseudomonadota bacterium; assembly: GCA_027490595.1. Lineage (GTDB taxonomy): Bacteria > Bdellovibrionota_B > Oligoflexia > Silvanigrellales > Silvanigrellaceae > Silvanigrella. The sequence goes on along the minus strand of JAIXXU010000136.1, from coordinate 2,568 downwards.
CACACGGATTCACTATGGGTCATGTCACAAATTTGCAGCATCGACAAAATAAAGGGAATGTAAATATGATCGATCGATACGCACGGAAAGAAATGAAAACACTGTGGAGCGAAGACAGCAAATACAAGTCATGGGCACGGGTTGAAAAAGCGCACCTTGAAGTATTGGTTCAGTTAGGCGAAGCACCTCCAAGAGTCATAGAAGCTTTTGATACAGCTGTTTCTATTAAAACCGCCATCGACTTTCATCAAAGAGAACAGGAAACAAACCACGATGTTATTGCCTTTGTCGCGGAAGTTGGAGATGCCATGGGGGATCTTGGTCATTTTCTACACCAAGGACTGACAAGTTCTGATGTGGTTGATACAAGTCTTTCGCTCCGAATTTTAGACTCACTGGGCATTCTTGGCGGAAACCTACGTGAAGTTTTGGAAGCATTTGCAGAAAAATCTTATACGCATGCACATACAATTTGTATGGGAAGAACTCATGGCATTCATGCAGAACCTATGAGCTTTGGACAAATTTTAGCTGGCCATTTTTGTGAATTTATTCGTGCATATGATCAACTTCAACACGCCAAGTCACAAATTGGTGTAGGTAAACTCTCTGGGGCTGTAGGAACTTACTCACAACTACCCCGTTCGTTCGAAAAATTAGTCCTTGAAAAATTAGGCCTTGAAGCTGAGACAATCGCTACTCAAGTCCTTCCAAGAGATCGCATTGCTACCGTGGGTCTTGGTCTTTTGAGCTGCGCCCAGGCTGTGGAAAGATTTTGTACCAATGTTAGGCATTGGGCACGAACAGAACTTGGAGAAGTAAGTGAACCCTTTTCTCAAAAACAAAAAGGGAGTTCAGCAATGCCTCACAAAAAAAATCCAATTTTAGCTGAAAATTTATGTGGTCTTGCCAGGACTATTCGCGGTTATTTTCTCATGCTTTGTGAAAATGTTTCCCTTTGGCATGAAAGAGATATTTCTCATAGCAGCGTAGAACGCATCGCCCTACCCGACATGTTTGTAACTCTTGATTTTATGCTAGCAAGGCTTTGTCAACTCGTAAAAAATATGGAAGTTCATACTACCGCCATGGAGAGAAATATTTGGAAAACAGGTGGGATGTGGGCGAGCCAAAGCGTTCTCACAATTTTAGTAAAAAAGGGATTCAATAGAACGAAGGCTTATGAACTTGTTCAAGGCATTGCAATGGAGGTAAGTAAAAAAATTACCACAGAAAATATCAACAACAATGAATTTCTTGAGTTTCTTCTTAAAAATAAAGAAATACTTTTATACCTATCTGATGAAGAAATAAAAAATATCTTCAACCCAAAAAAATTTCTAAAAACTGTGGAAGAAACTTTTCAAGAGACTTTTGGCATAGAACCAAATGAATTTACAACTGCAAAAATAAAACAACTTAAGCCTCTCATGGCGAGGAAAATGTTATGAATTCTGCCTATTTTTGTCTTGGAATTGACCCTAATCCAAAGAGTGAAGGTTTCAAAGAATGGAGTAAATCTTTAGAAGTACATGATAAAACTATTGAAGATATTCAAAGCCATCTGAAACATAAGTTCATGAAATTACAGTTGGCTTTTTTTTTGAACCAAGGACATAAAGGCATAGAAAAACTAGAGGAATTTACAGAAAAATATAAAAACAACTTTCATATGATCCTGGATGGAAAGTTCAATGAGATAGAAAATTCTTTGAAAGGTTATTTGGATTTTACGTTCAAACAACTTGGCGCAAAAGGAGTTACAATCAATCCCTACCTAGGAGAAAAAACAATCATTTCGTCTTTAGAATACTGCATAAAACACGCTGGGCCCCAAGGACGAGTGTATGTTTTACTGCGTACATCTGAATCATCACAACATGATCTTTCTTATTTACAGAACTCTTGGCAAAAAATGATAACTAGTTTGACAAAAATTAAAGAAAATATAGCTGGGTCAAAAAAAGACTTCGAAAAGATACTTGGAGTTGTTGTAGGAGCCAAAGAAACAAATGTATTGTTTTCACGTGAACTACAAGAAAGTAGACTTAGTGTACTTGTGCCAGGTCTAGGACACCAAGGCGGCACTTACGACGTAATTGAACAAAGTAAAAAATATGCCAATGAATTTGTATTTACACTTAGCCGAAGCCTTTTTGCAGGAGGCAACATTACAGCATCAGAAGCCTGCAAAAATATTCTCAATACCATCCAGCATTTTTAAAAAATTATTGACTAAAAATTTGAAGGGAAGTAAGACTCCCAAAAGAAAAGGAGTCGCTCATGCTTGGAAAATGTCATAGTCTGCAAAATGCAAAGCCGAGAATAATGCTAGCAAATAATTTTGTCACAAACCATAAACAGAGCATATCTTTGTTTACACCATTTCAAGGTAGACTATCTGCACTCAAAATTATCTTGAGTGGTATAGGTATCATCATGTACCTGAACACCTTAGTTAAAGAAACTTTAGCCCATAAAACACACGCAGAACTCCAAAGAGCAAATGGATCACATGTTTGCCATATGAGTTTTGATAGTTTGTACTCAGACGATATTCATCAAATT
>JAIXXU010000225.1 GCA_027490595.1 Pseudomonadota bacterium | reverse complement strand
TGAATCTATACGGATTTTAAGGCAAGTTGTAACTGACTCTCCTGGTAATACGGAAGCTATTTTAGCATTAACTCACAGTTTCCATAACGCTAAAAATATTGAAATGGCTCTCTTGCTATTGGAAGAAAAAAAACATCACTTTCATGACTTAGACTATGATTTTCATCTCCTGAGTGCTGAAGTAAAGGACTCAGCAGCCCGTTGCTCAAATAATAAAAATTTTTGTGAAAATGCCATAGAACATTATGATGCCGCAATTTCTATAGCAAAATTCTTAAAATTTCCTTTTGAAAAAATGTATCTAGCTAAAAAGCGACTTGAAATATTTTCCAGAAACCTAAGGGACTCTGCATACAATTCAAAAAATATATACAGTCAGTACCAAAACCAAAATGATTTAATTTCGCAGAAATTCAAAAAAGTGGTATAATGTGAGATATTCAATCACAAGGTACTACTTATGCTTAATTTCAAAACATTATCTAAACACATAAATGAACCCTATCCTACTCATACCTATCTAAGGCTTATTGCCGGTGATGCAAGCGACAGAAAATTTTACCGTTTAGAAAACTATAGTTCAGATGCCATTTTGTGCATGCATTTTTCCACGTGGGAAGGTGGCTTTGGAGGAGATGCTAGCAACTGGATTGAAATGCAAAAAGCACTTTTCGAAATGGGCTTGCCAGTCCCAAAAATTATTCGGGTCGAAAAAGAAAATAATTGTATTTGGATTGAAGATTTGGGCGATAAATTCCTGAATCATCATTTAGAAAATCAAATTCTTGATTGGGATAACCCTACTCATCAAAAAGATCTTCTGTCTTACAAAAATTGTTTGAACCTTTTGATTAAAGCACAATATCCTGATAAATCAGTGGAACATCCTGGAAAAACAAGATATTTTGATATTGAAAAACTTAGCTTTGAGCTTAACTTTTTTATCACTCATTTTCTCAATAACATGCTCCACATGAATCTAGACTACAGTCACAAACTTTGGCATAGTTTATCCTCAGAAATTCAAAAACTATGTTTGTATTTAGCAAATTGCGAAGCCGTATTTTGTCACCGTGACTATCACGCACGAAATATTATCTTGTATCAACCGCAACATGATGAATTAGAAAAACCTTTTTGGATTGATTTTCAAGACGCTCGCATGGGACCCCATACTTATGATGTTGTCAGTCTTTTACGAGATAGCTATACAAAACTGACTCAAAAAACACGTGAAAAACTTTCTAAACACTATTTTGAAGAATTAAATAAAAAAAGAGCTGAATTAAATATTTCCTATATAGATTTTGCAAACTTTCAAAAAGAATACTTATATTGCGGCCTGCAAAGAAATTTAAAAGCCATTGGTAGTTTTGCGTATTTATTTAAAGAAAAGAATAAAATACAGTATATGGATTATGTTCCTTATACTCTCGATATTATAAATGAAACCTCTCATAAAATTTACAATGACGTTGATTTAACCAAAAATTTTCCCATATTATTTTCAATTCTTGAAAAAATACGATCCCTTGATTTCCAAGAAATTATAAAAAGACATACGAATATCTAGGGAGAAGTATTTTATGAAAGACATTAATGAAAAATATATTGCTATAGTCCTTTGTGCTGGCTTTGGAACACGACTTAAACCTCTCACGAATTATGTGCCTAAGGTTGTCTGTCCGCTCGCTGGCAAACCAATTGCTTTTTACAACATTGAAAAATTTTTAAACGCAGGCTTTCACCAAGTTCACTGCAATACTCACTATCTATCAGAAATTGTAGAAAAAGAATTGTCAGCAGTATCCAAGAAACTTGGATACGAAAAAAATAACATTAAATTTTGGCACGAAGAAACAATCCTAGAAACAGGTGGCGGTATTGCAAATATTTACAAAAATATCTGTAAAATTAACCAAAAAAATATTAATAAAGATTTCATTATTGTTTCTGGAGATATCATAGCAGATTTTTCAATAGAAGAAATGATAGGGCATTGGGAAAATAAAAAAGAAAATACAGATGCACTTATGTGCACAAAAAAATTACTCCAAGAAAGAAAAGATTTCACTATTGTCAGCAATGATAGTGAACATGTTCTTGGTTTTGGACAACAAGATCTAATTGGTAAAAATGAATTTTCTTATACAAAAAAGCTATTCTCTAACCATCAAATTATTAAAGGGACGGTCTTGGAAAATAGTCCTATTGAAAAAAAATCTTCCGTTGATCTTTTTTATAGGAAAATTTTAAGTGAAGGTAAACTTATTGATAATTTAAACTTTGATGAACACCGCTATTGGTTCAACATTGGCACTGAAGAAGAATATCTGGAAGCAATATCTTATTTTAAAAAAGAAACTAACAATCATCCAGCAAATAAAATGTTTTACACGCCATCAAACCTGAAGCTTGAATGCTCTATCGACAAAAATAAAGAACTATATTCACTGGTTCGCAACTTATCTATTGAAATTTGAAAGCAGGCCTCGATGGCTAAAATTGATAATTTAATTCCTTTGCGTGGGTCAAGCGGCAACAAGCATTCAGGTTTAGAAAATTCCACAGAATATCAATCGCTATATACCTATTCCATTCAAAAAAACCAAAATTTTGGGAAAAAAATGGCTCATAAATTTCTTCATTTTTATAAATGAAGGAAAAATTATTTCACGAAGTAATAAACATCACTACGAATGGTTTCCTGATTATACTTTAAATGTTTCTGTTAATTGTGTTGACAGGCATCTTCCCAGAAAAAAAAGAACCAAAAACGCCCTCATCTGAGAAGGAGAAGACGGCGAAGTAAAAAGCTTAACCTACAAAAACCTTCATCAAAATGTTTGCAAAGCGGCAAATATGCTGACTAATTTGCAAGTTAAGCCTGGCGATCGCGTACTTATTTATTTGCCACTTATTCCAGAAGCAGTAGTGGCAATGCTAGCTTGCGCACGCATAGGCGCGGTTCATTCTGTTGTTTTTGGTGGCTTCAGTGCTCAGTCTCTCAAAGATAGGATGATTGATTGTGGAGCCAGTGTTATCATCACTGCAGATGGCGGTTACCGTAAAGGACAAAAAATTTCTTTAAAAGCAAATGTAAATGAAGCATGCAAAGAAATTTCACATATCAAACACATTGTCGTAGTTGAAAGAATTAAAGATAATAAAATAGAAATGAGCCCTGGCAGAGATTTATTTTGGACTCAGGAAATGAGAAAATACCCTGGGTTGCATCAACCTTACCAAGCCAAGGGAGAACATCCCTTATTTATACTGTATACGAGTGGCACAACAGGAAAACCTAAAGGATTAGTTCATACTAGTGCGGGCTATTTGCTAGGAACAACAATAACTAGCAGGTATATTTTTGATTTCAAAGAAAATGATAGGTATTGGTGCACTGCTGATGTCGGCTGGATTACGGGACACAGCTATACTGTTTACAGCCCTCTTAGCCTTGGGGCAACTGTATTTCTCTGTAGGACAAAAAAATGCCCCATCATTGATACTTGGTGGCAAACGGA
>JAIXXU010000176.1 GCA_027490595.1 Pseudomonadota bacterium | reverse complement strand
AAGAAATGACTGAAATGGCTTCAAATCAAATTCTATACAAAGCAACTGTTGAAGTACTGAATAGAAAACTTGCAATGTTACGTTACGGTATTAATGGCGGACGATAAAAAATATTTTTTGATTTGAGGCTTTTTATGTCTATTAAAAGTGTTGGTGACTCAGGTGGATTTTTAGAAGGTCTAGAAATTAGTTCCTCTGCACTAACTGCAGAACGAATCCGTATGAACGTTATTTCTTCTAACATTGCCAATGCTAATACGACCCGCACAGAAGAAGGTGGTCCCTATAAACGCAAAGATGTTGTTTTTAGCGCGCATGATACAAATGTAAGTTTTGATAATTTGATGCGCGATGCTTTTGATCCAAAATTAAAATCTGTAAAAGTTGATGGAATTATTCAAGATAAAAAACCACCCAAAATGGTTTATAATCCAGGTCATCCAGATGCCAATGCTCAAGGTTATGTAGCTATGCCTAACATTTCTGTTATGGAAGAGATGGTAAATATGATTACTGCGAATCGTCAATTTGAATCTGTAACATCAGGCGTACAGGCAATTAAAACAATGGCAAATACAGCTATTTCTATTGGAAAATAATAGCTATGACTATTAAACACATTGGCTCACAAAGCCTTAAGCAATTAGATCTTCAGAATAAGTCTGATTTTTTTTCGAATTTAAATGAAACTAAATCCGATAAAGAATCTTCGTTTATGGACTTGCTCAAAAATGGACTTCAAGAAGTCAATGATGCTTCTAAAGATGCTGATAAAAAAAGTATGGACTTGGCATCAGGAAAATCTTCCAATATTCATGAGACTATGCTGGCTGTCACAAAAGCTGAGTTAGGTTTTAATATGATGGTTCAAATGCGAAATAAGGCTATTGAGTCCTACCAAGAAGTTATGAGAATGCAAGTTTAAGGTTGATAATTAGTCATGGTTTTTGAAAAATTAAAAGAATACTGGGAACAGTTTTTCAGGCAGACTGAAGTTTTATACAAAAGTTCAGGTAAAGGAGGGAAGCTTGCTTTATTTGCCATTCTTGGATTCATTATTCTTGCAGTTTTTGCGGCAGCAATTTACAAACCTGCATTAAATTATGAAATTGCATTTTCTAATCTGTCCGCTGAAGACAAGTCTGCCATCATGGCGTCACTCAAGAAAGCGACTATCAAAGATTTTAAATTAGAGGGTGATAGCCTTTTTTTTCCAGACGAAAAAATGATGGATTACAAAATGATTCTCGCCCAGGAGGGTCTCCCGAGTACAGGCAATGGAGCGGGTTGGGAAAAGTTTGACGATCATACTTTTGGTATGTCTGATTTTGATCAAAAAGTTACAAAAGTACGCGCCATTCAAGGTGAACTAGCGCGAACAATTAACAAGCTAGATCCGGTTGAAAATAGTAGAGTTCATATTGTTATACCCGAAAACAGTTTTTTTAACGCAGACAAAAAAGTACCAACAGCAAGTATTTATTTACGACTTAAATCTGGAAAGAGTATCTCTGAAAGACAAATTCAGGGAATTGTTCATTTGGTTTCTCATGCTGTCGAAGGTTTAGATCCAAAGGATGTTGCTTTGGTTGATCAGCAAGGTAACATGTTAACGCAGATGGAAGAAAACGACGGAGGCCTGGACAAAGTAACATCTATACAACGAGAATATCAGCGCAAAGTAGAAAAAGAACTTGAACTAAAAATCGCAGAAATACTTACAAGAGTTGTTGGGTTCAATAAGGTTGTATCTAAAGTGCAAGCTACAATTGATTTCAAAAAAGTTGAAGAAACTATTTCTGATGTTGATCCTGACCGTGTTGCTGTTATTTCTTCACAAAGAAACGAGCAATCTACTCAAGGTGCTGGACTTAATCCCACAGGTGTTCCTGGAGCAAAAAGCAATTTGCCAGGTGAAAAGGAAGAGAATATCCAAGGAGGCCTCACAAATTCCACAAAATCTAATACAGAAAATTTAAATTATGAAGTGAAGAAAGTGGTGAGTAAAATTATTGAGCCAGTTGGCTCTACAATTAAATTAAACGCATCTGTTCTTGTGGATGGCAAAAGCATTGAGGGTAAGTATATTCCTCGCTCCAAAGAAGAAATGGAGATGATTACAAAGCTGGTAAAAAATGCCATTGGTTTCCAAGATGGTCGTGACTCTTTGACCGTGGAAAATGCTCAATTTGAGCCTGATGAGATAGCGTTATCGGAAAAGGCTGCCATGACAACCAGGCGCAACTCTTTGATTCATTCTGTATTGCTAGCTGTAACTGCTGTTGTTGGCATGACGTTTGTTTATTTTGGTCTTTTGAGACCTTATTTTCGTTGGCTTACGTTCACACCTCAAAAACAAAACCACCAGGATTCTGCGGCAAGTAGCATGGTTCAGTATGAATTTGAAAAACCAAGTGCAGTGCCAAAGCGGATGCAAGTGAATGAGGACGTGCCTTTTGAGATGTTAAGCCATAGAGAGCAAATTCTCTTTTTGGCAAAAAACGATCCTAAAAAAACAACCGAAGCCTTGCGCCAGTTGCTAACTCCCTTTTGAATTTTTGAATATTAAGTTTAGGTTTAAGGCAAAAGAATATGGGAGCAATTCGGGCAAAATTCGATGTTTTT
>JAIXXU010000251.1 GCA_027490595.1 Pseudomonadota bacterium | reverse complement strand
TACTATACAGAATCTGCGGGTAGGTTGTTAGGCGACTTTCATAGAGCTGTACTGCGTCCTCCAAAGTCTTCGCCTATGCATCCGGAACAGAATCAAACGGATGGAAGGCAGAACTGGCAAAAAAATTTAGTCAGAAAAATGGAAGAAAGTTATCACAAAACTATTGCTCTCAAAAATCAATTTCCAAGTTTTTCTGGTCTTTTTTTTCTACTCCCTGATTTTGTAGAAAAGGTGAAGCAAAATTTTATAAAAACTTCTGACGTCGGCCTACGGTTCAAGAATCATGGAAACTTGAATTTATGGGAAATTTTTGTTGGAGCACATGAACTTGTTATTCTTAATTTTGACGATGTGACTCAGATTGACGGCGAGGATAAGTGGATTAAGCATCCTTACTTATGTGACTTTGCCAATATGATGGTGAGTTTTCGGTTTGCTTGGTATTTTGCGGAAAGGCGAATATTTGCCACTTCTGATAAATTAGATTTTGAAGAACAATTTAGTCTGTTGAGTTATCAGGAGCGTCAACCTTCTTTTTTTCCGACTCTTGAAGCAATTGAAAGTACGTTTTCCCGCTTTTATTTCAGTAGTTTAAATGAAGAGGCTGCGAAGACATTGCTCAGATCCAAGTCGCTCTTGGAAGAGAAAAATATTTTTGATTTTTACTTGTTGACATTTATTTTGCAGGGGATTGCAAAGGAAACTCCCCCGAGTCATTCTAATTCCACAATTTGGCTTCATATTTTGCAAGAAATTGTAGTAAGAGCATAGCATAGCTCATCTACCCATTGACATGGGTTCGCTTTTTTGAAAACTTGAGTTGTTGATAGACTACTGGCACGAGTTTTATACGAGCCACATTTACTTTATGAGGATTTTACCATGGAAAAAACATTTTCAATTATCAAGCCAGATGGTGTTCGCCGAAATTTGATAGGTCAAGTTTTAGCAAAAATTGAACAAGCTGGACTTAGAATTACGGCTACAAAGCTTGTTCATATGACTAAAGAACAAGCTGAAAAATTTTATGAAATACATGCAAAAAGACCCTTCTATCAGGAACTTTGTGAGTACATGATTTCAGGTCCAGTGTTGGTCTCTGTCTTAGAGGGTCCAAATGCCGTTGCCGTTTATCGCGACATTATGGGAGCCACGAATCCTGCTCAAGCAGAAAAAGGAACAATACGCGCAGAATTTGCTCTAAGTATTGGCGAAAATACCGTTCATGGTTCTGACTCTTCTGAAAATGCAAAAATAGAAATTTCTCATTTTTTCTCTGAAATTGAGATGGTGAATAGTCTTACCAAGATTAGCCACTAAGTCATCCACTAAGTCCTGTTTTGGCCTTCTAAAATCAAAAAGGTTTTATCATGTCCTACAATCTAACATCTGATGTAATTCAACGCATTTCCGTTCAACTAGAAATTTCAGCTCATCAAGTTCAACGCACTCTTGAGCTTCTTCTGGATGATTGTACAGTGCCCTTTATTGCGCGCTATCGTAAAGAGGTTACTGGTAGTCTTGATGAAGTTCAAATTCGCGATATCAGGGAAAGCTATGATTACATTTCTGCGTTAAATGAACGTAAAGAAGCTGTTTTAAAATCAATTCAAGAACAAGGTAAATTAACTGAAGAACTCAAGCAAAAAATATTGTCTTGTCATGTCAAAGCTGAACTTGAGGATCTTTACCTGCCATTCAAACCCAAAAAAAGAACCCGCGGTCAAATTGCAGCAGAACGAGGCCTTTCTTCCTTGGCGGAAATGATTTTTACACAGACAGAGATCACTGGAGAACTTCATGCATTGTTTGAAAGTTACGTGGGGACCCATGAAGACTTAAAAACCATCATGCAGGTCATGCAGGGTGTAAAAGACTATATTGCAGAAAAAATCTCAGAAATTGCAGAACTTCGGGGACAATTGCGTCTATGGATGACTGAAAACGCTCAGTTTAAATCTGAAGTGAAGGATGATTTTAAAGACAAGAAAACCAAATACACTAACTATTACGACTTTTGTGAGCCTGTAAAAACTATCGCTGGTCACAGACTTATGGCCCTTAGGCGGGGGGAAAAAGAAGAGGTCCTCAAACTTTCTATTGTGTTTGATGAGCAAATTCCTATTCACATGATTTCTCAACTTGTAATTAAAAATGCATCCTCTGAAGAAGTAAAAAAATTTCTTGGTGAGTGCATTACAGAAAGTTATCACCGATTGCTTTCTCCAAGTCTAGAAACAGAAATTCGTCTGGAAACGAAAGGCATAGCTGAAGAAGAAGCCATTCATGTTTTTAGTAGAAACTTGAAGAATTTATTGTTACTTCCTCCAATCCCTAAAAGAGTTGTGATGGGAATAGATCCAGGCTTACGCACTGGCAGTAAGCTTGTAGTTGTTAATAAGACTGGAAAACTCCTCGATTTTTCTACTATATTTCCACTTCACGATCAGGATATGAGCCATCATAAAAACAAAAATTCTGCAGAAACCTTGCTCTCGTTTATTGATAAACACGGAGTTTCTTTGATTTCTATAGGGAATGGAACAGCTGGTCGAGAAATGGAAGCCTTTGTTGAAAAAGTTCTTGAGGCTAATCCAGCTCTTACAGTTCGTGTAGTTATGGTGAATGAAGCTGGTGCCAGTGTTTACTCTGCCAGTGATATTGCTCGAGAAGAATTTCCAGATTTAGATATCACTTATCGTGGTGCAGTGAGTATTGCTCGTAGACTTCAAGATCCTCTTGCAGAGCTTGTAAAAATCGATCCTAAAAGTATTGGAGTAGGTCAATATCAGCATGATGTTAACCAAGGAAAATTAAAAAAACAGCTCGGCGATGTTGTAGAAAGTTGCGTCAACTATGTAGGTGTTAATCTAAATACGGCTAGTCCTAGTCTTCTTTCTTACGTTGCTGGGATAGGAACATCTTTAGCAAAAACAATCGTGAGACATCGTGATGCTATGGGAGAATTCAAAAGCCGACAAGATTTAATGAATGTTTCTGGTTTTGGTGGAAAAACTTTTGAACAATCCGCTGGTTTTTTGAGGGTTCCTGAGAGTGAAAATCCTCTCGATAATACAGCTGTTCACCCTGAGGCGTATAATCTTATTGAAAAAATTGCTCAGGATTTATCAATGAATACCAAAGATTTGCTTGGTAATAAAGATATCGTTTCAAGTATTGATTTGCAAAAATTTGTCACAGAACAAATGGGCTTGCCGACTTTGCAAGATATAATGAAAGAGCTATTGAAACCGGGTCGTGACCCTCGAGAAGATGGAGCAAAGCATTCTTATAACCGGGAAATACGTGATTTTGATCAGCTAAAAGAAGGACAAATTCTTACAGGTACTGTGACTAACGTCACTAATTTTGGGGCGTTTGTAGATATTGGTGTTCATCAGGATGGCTTAGTTCATATTTCTGAGTTGTCAAATCAATTTATCAAAGATGTTTCCAAGTCAGTTGGCGTAGGTGATAGCTTGAAGGTCAAAGTGATAGCTATCGATAAAGAACGTAAGCGCATTTCTTTGTCTAAAAAAGCTTGTGAGGTTACTTCGAATACTACGCAGCAACCTATTTCTCAAGCCCATAAGCAAGAAAATAGACCTTACCGTGATGACAATAAATCTGTTTCTAAGCCGCAAGTTAAATCACAAGAGAAAAGGACACAGAATTTCTTGTCGTCCGAGAAAAAATTCTTGAATAAAAATCAAAAAACAGAGAGTTCAGATAAACCTGCGAGTCTTGAAGATTTAATGTCCAAGTTTAATACAAATCGTGTTTGATATCTCTTTAGGATTATATCAGGGGGCCTTATGAATCAAGTACGTCTTAAAGCTCAAAATACCCATCACGTGAATAAAAATCATTGGGGAACGAGGATTGTGATTGCGCTATTTATTTTTGCAGGTGTGCTAGGTGTTTTTGTATTTAAAAAATACGTCACCGCAGAGCAGTACGTGGTGGCGTCAATGACAAGCATAAAGCAAGAAGGACCATCTTTGACTATTGAAGGTTGTGCCCAAAAAACCATGAACTGGTATTTGGGGTGTCAGGTCATGAAGCAGATTTGCGATGATACCGTTACTCGAATGATGAAAGTTTGTCTATTAAATGGTGAGAAATTCAATCAATGCAAAGTCTATGGTGATGCCATTTTTGGATATAACTTTGGTGCAGTTCAATGCCAGCCTTATTTAAAACATCGAGACAATAAAAAAGTATGTGCAGATATTTGGCAAACTATTGCCGATTATTGCAAAGTTAGTTCTAAAAAATGACTACCCTATCTTTTCATAAAAACATTTTTTGCTACGTTGAGCTTTGTAAGCCGAGAATTGTACTATTTTGCTTAATGATGGCAGTTGGCGGAACGTTGTTGTGCCCTCATAAAATTAATATGTTTAAATTTATCATAATGCTCATTGGTACAGCGCTCACCGTGTCGTCCGCTAATACTTTCAATATGATTTATGAGCGTCACAGTGATGCTTTTATGAGGCGCACTAAGTCCAGACCTCTGGTTACTGGAAAATTAAGTCTTTCGAATGTTTACATTTTTGGTTTCTTACTGGGCGTGCTTGGTATTTTAGTGCTTCTATTTTTTGTAAATTACCTAACTGCACTCTTGTCTTTATTTGCAATTATTTCTTACACCTTGATTTATACGCCATTAAAAACGAGAACTCCGCTGGCTTTAGTCATTGGCGCCGTTCCTGGTGCAATACCTCCTTTGCTAGGTTGGACTGCTGCTGATCCTCACATTTCATTTGCGTCCTTGGCTTTATTTTCTGTTCTATTTGCTTGGCAAATGCCACATTTTATAGCTATTTCTATTTCACAAAAAAAAGATTATGAGGCTGCTGGTATCAAGGTGGTTCCTTTGGTTCGTGGTGAAAAGATTGCCATGTGGCAGTCTGTTATTTGGTCCGTTGTGCTTTTAGTTTCAAGTCTTTCTCTTCTCTACTTTAAATTAGGTGGGTTAATATATGGGTTATTTGCTATAACCCTAGGCACTTGGTTTCTTTTTCAATCTATTTTGGGAATAAAAAAACCAAGTCCTGCTTGGCCACGCAAGTTTTTTTTCGCTTCTTTGATTTATCTTCCATGCTTGATCATTGGACTGGCTGTCGACCGGTTGTTTTATACTTTTTTTATC
>JAIXXU010000227.1 GCA_027490595.1 Pseudomonadota bacterium | reverse complement strand
TTTATGGAAAAGTAGGCTGGTAGGTGTGGGAGAATATGCGTTTTCAGGTGATTTTTCTATTGTTGACTTGGTTAAATCTGTTTCTACTTGGACGGTGCGGACACGACTACGTCCCTATGAATTTGTTTTGCCTCAGATTGCCTTTGATTTGTCTCTCAAAAGATTTAATAACCAGTGGATTGAGTTCCAGGCAGGTGTAAGTTGGGAGTTTGCATCCAACATGTCAAGCAAATAATAGTTTATTTAGAAAAGTCTCAGGGTTGAGTTAGGTCCTTTTTTCCAGTTTTTTCATCGTCAGCGTAACCTGCTGAGCCAACTGGACAACCTGAAAAATCAATATTTCCTTGACAACCAGTGAACAAAAAAACCAGCAGCGCAAGGATCGTCATAACTACTATTGGAAACAGGAAAGGCGGAAGGAAAACTGACTTAAGCCAACCTTCTTTGGCCCAAAACTTAAGTGCACAAGTACTCAATGCGCAGACTCCAACAAACCAGACTCCACATGAAACACCCGGAGATAAGAAAGGTAGAAGAGACCATCCATGAATAAAAGCAACAATAAGTACAATGGTTGCTAAAGAGCAGAAAATGTAAGCAAAGGCTTTTACAAACTCTCTGTTCTCATTGTTATTATTCAGATTTTTTTGAGGTTTTGGTTGGCTGGAAAGTGAAGTTTCAGTACGAGATGCAAGATGCGTAACGGTTTTTGTGCCGGAGCTTTCAGAAGATGTTGGGACAAAAGGTGGATTTGATTCTATCAATTTTTCAGTTTCGTTGGAGCTGAGGAATTGATCGTGACTATTCGGAGTACTAGGTTTGTGATTTTCGACCTGGAGAAGTTGAGGTTCTATGTCGCTATTTTTTTGATTGTGAGGGACGGGAGAGGGTATGTGAAACCATTGATTGTTAGTATTATTAGTAATGTTGCTTTCAGAGTTTCTGCGTTTGCGAGTTTGAGGGATATTGGGAAAACTTTGGTTTGGAAGTGCTTTGCTTGCTGACATGTGTGAACCTTTTTATTGATGGCTTATAATTTGCATCTAATTTTTTCTATAATTTTAAATACTTTTAATGTCAATATTTATTTATATGTAAATATTATTTACAAAAATTCTTTTCAAGAATGTGACTCTAAATTCTTTCATACTTAAATACATAAGATTTTTTATTGTTCAAATTCAAGATAAAATTAATTTGAACAATAAATAAATTTTAATGAAAGAGGGTTGTTACAGCGTTGTGAAAATTAAGCAAAGTTGCACATGCAGGATATTGACAACAGAGCAATTATATTGGATTCGGAGGTGAATAGGTTGATTAGTTATTCTCAAGCCAGAAATCAAATCATAAAATTCAACAAAAATTATATCTAAATATCATGATAAATAAATTGTAAGTTACACAATTATATGGGTATGAGACACTAAAATCATATTGACTGACTGAGAAAAAATTCTAATAAGTAGTCTTCTCCTCGCTCAAATGTTAAATCTGATATTTTTTATTAATTTATATACTTTTTATGAATAAAAAAAAATTGGTAGGATAAAAATTTCCTCATAGAAAATAACTATCTAAGGGAAATAAGTCTCTTGCTTAAATTTTTTACAGGACTTATTTTATTTGCAAATAATATTTTATATTTGGAGATTAGATTGTGGGAGAAAATGTCTATAAAGAGATTGTGTGTAATGAATTTTATAAAGAGAAAGAGTATGAAGAATTCAAGGAAAAATTCAAAAATAAGTTCAGCAACTTTATTTTCTTTAAAAATAGTATCCCTATTTTCAATAGACCTAGATAAATATCTTGAAAAAATAAAATTTATCCTGGGGAACAACTAAATTTCATGGGACACGGTTGTGCAGGAGATGCCAGAGAGAAACAAAAACAAATTGCAAAAATAATTGATGAAGAACTTTAAAAAGATGTTTCATTCAATTTTCTGCTCGGCGACAATTTTTACCTTGCATTATTTGGTTCTTCAGGCCTCAGATCTTTAAACCATGGTATTCAATCAAATGACTTAGAAATAGCAAATACCATGAAGACTTACTTTCATGATATATACAATACCAATAAAAAAAATAGCATATTCTTTTGTGTGCTAGGAAATCACGATTACAATTATTGGTCACATGGTGGTGCACTAGGTGTGGGAGAGTCTGGCCCTGAATTGGCCCTAAAGCAGGTTAATGCGACGTATAATGCTTTGGTGAAGGTCCGTTTGCCAACTTGGTTAATGCCACATAGATATTACTTGTTATTTTCTAAAAAATTTAATACTGCTTTTTTTGTTTAGACTCAAATACTTTTTTATCGGACTTTCTCAAAAGGGATTGGTTAAATAAAGCTTATATTGAACTAGATAAGCTCTACCCTGATTGCAAGAAAATTATTGTACAACATCATCCTTTCCAAAGTTTTGGCAAGCGATGGGAACATGAGAAAATTAAAATGTGCAAGCCTAAAGAAACGTTTTCTAACGGATCTGATGGTATAAGAGTTGCCGTGGAAAATACTAATATTGGCATTCAAATTTACAATTATTTGCAAGAAAAAACCTTGTGTTTCAGGTTTTACTTTGTGCGCATGATCACTACTTAGATGTTAGAAAACTGGATAAAGATATTTATCAGTGTATTTCAAGCTGTTAAAATTTCTGTTGATAGCTATATTCCAAGTATTTATAGCACTTTTAAGATCAGTTATTTGTTAGATGATTCCAATCGATTGAGCATAGATAGTGATAGTTTAGCCCATTTACAAGAAAAAATAGAGCAATATTCGCCTCTAGATTTCAAAACAACTGCTGCAATTAATTATGCAAATATTTAAACTCGTCACAGAAGATAAATATAATCATAAGCCTGTAGACCTTGACATCAATCAGTCCATGAACATGTTTGTTGGGTACAAGATGTCTGCGCTATCTTGCGCTGCATGACTGGAGGAAATATGCAATTTACTCAACGTTCTCAAATTGTTATCAATGATGCCCTTTCCATGGCAAAAAGACTGGGTAATCCTGAATTCACACCAGCCCATGTTCTTTTGCAAATATTTTCAGGTCATGACGATATTGTTAATTTGGTATTTAAACATCTAAACCTTTCTCTTCCTGTATGGAAAAGTGAGCTTGAAAATATTTTAAATAAACTGCCAGTCGTCACTGGTGACAGAGAGCCAAACGTCGGTCAAACCATGTCTCACTTTCTAGGTGATGCTGAAAAAATAGCGCAAGAATTAAAAGATGAATTTATTTCTGTTGAGCATTTTATGCTAGCAGGGTCACAATCTCGCCAGCCGTCTGTTGAATCTTTCTTCCAAAAACAAAGGATTGATAAGTTTGTATTAAAGCAAGCTGTTCTCACTGTTCGAGGCTCTCAGCGAGTTACGGATGCAACGCCTGAGAATAAAATTGGCGTATTGGAAAAGTACGCACGTGATTTAACTCAACTTGCTCAAGAGAATAAACTAGATCCTGTAATTGGGCGCGATCAGGAAGTGCGTAGGGTGATTCAAAT
>JAIXXU010000040.1 GCA_027490595.1 Pseudomonadota bacterium | reverse complement strand
TCCAATAATACCAACACAACCAAGTATTTCTAATAACATATTATGCGCTGGAAATTTCTCAGTTAAAAAGCCATAGCCTGACCTATTATAATAAAACTCACGAACACCATGTTTTAACCAATAATTGCCATGACCAATAAAAGACTTACTCGATATCAATTTTATATATACTTTCCAAAAATATATTCGATTGTTCCCTTTATCCAGGGTTGCGTAGTTTTCAATGGATGTTGTTGTCGCTTCTAATCTATTTCCCACTCCAGATTGGAAAAAAGCCAAAATTGAAAATACAAACAAACAAGAAATAATTGCGACTTTTTTCCAAAAAAATCTTCGGCGTTCAAAAATAAATGGAATAGTTATTAATGATAATAATGCTGCTACACAAGCGGTACGACCAGAACTCAAAAACACAATAAAAAAATTAAAAATCGAAATAATGCCAAATAGAAAGGCTTCGTAATTTTTACTTTTAAATAAGCTATTTGGCTTGATAAATAAATTTTTCTTTGTAAAGTAAGTATAACAAAATAAAGTCCAAAAAAACACTGCGTATGTAAGCGACACACCTGCAAGGGTCAAGGGATGGCCATAAAAACCATAAACACGAAAACGGCCATTAGAGAGAACATCTCCACCAGAAAGATATTCAAATTTATGGCGAAACAAAGAATGCAAATCTAAACCAGTAAAAAAAAAAAAAAAAATAAACAAGACAAATACAAGAGAGGCTGTAGCAAGACCAATAGAAAAAAAAAAAAAAATATAAAATCCTTGGCGTTCCATAAGTCCATGTCGTACTCTAACTCTTCGGAATAAAAAATAGAGAAGAAATAAAAGAAGACCACCAAAGAAAAAAGACGAAGGGAATTGGCTTTGAAAAATCCCAGGCCATTGCCATGACCATTGGTAAATATTTTCAGGAACCTCTTTATCTGGAAAAAAATAAACACAAATATTTACCAGAGGAAATAGAATGTGCAAAAAAACAAAACATTTTGCAACAGTGTTCAGAAAAGGGGGCAGGGGTTTAAAGCACACGCAGAACAGAGCAGGCAGGAGGATGCCTATGGAATAAAAAGAAATTCCCTGGAGGGCAATTCCAGAGAACATCAAAAAAGGCCACAACAAAAAAAGGGCATTGATTACCATAAATCAGTTTATGCCTTTTTCTCTTCAACAGTGGCTGCAGGGGCATACTTTCCAGAAATAGAACTTTTAAGAACTCTGACTTGTCCATTTCCTACATTTAAGGAAACCACATTATCATTAACTTCAACGATAGAACCAATCAATCCACCGGAAGTGATGACTTCCAAGCCAGGTGCAAGAGAGGACAAAAATTCTTTTTGTTCTTTGGCACGTTTTGATTGTGGCCTAAAAACGAAAAGCCACATAAACAATACCAGTCCACCAATCATGACAAGATTAACCCAAGGTGGTGCACCCGAAGGACGAGCACTATCAGCCCCAGAAACCTGTTGGGGACCATCAGCATAAACTGACCAAGTTGACACAGCCAAAGATGCCGCTACAAAAAAACGAGGTGCAAATGAAAAAATAGAACGCATAGAACACTCCAAAAAATATGACTGACTACTCTAGTACCATTTTGGCAATAGTTTGCAACTGCATGTTAGTTGTTCCTTCGTAGATTTTACCAATTTTAGAGTCTCGAAAGAACTTTTCTATAGGATATTCTTTAATAAACCCATAGCCACCAAAGATTTCTAATGATTGACTGGAAACGTACTCAGCCACATCGCTGACAAAGTGCTTGGCCATTGCAGCCTCTTTTACGAAGCTTAAGCCCTCGTCTTTTCTTTTGGCAGCGTTATAAACCATCAACTTTGCAGCCTCAATACGAGTAGCCATTTCAGCAATCTGAAACTGAATTCCTTGGAATTGTAAAATCTTTTTTCCAAATTGTTCTCTTTGCCTTGCATACTCAACTGCGCAAGAATAAGCACCTTGAGCAAGCCCCAGCATTTGAGCCGCAATACCTATTCTACCCTCATTTAAAGTCTCAATGGCAATTTTATACCCCTTGCCAATTTCACCAAGAACGTGGGAGCGAGGAACTCGTACTCTGTCAAAGATTAATTCGCATGTGCTGCTTGCGCGGATTCCCAGCTTACTTTCCTTACGACCCAGAGAAAAACCTGGCATGCCTTTTTCTAAAATAAGTGCTGTAATTCCTTTGTAGCCTAGAGAAGGATCAACATTTGCAAAAACCAAAAAAACTTCTGCTTCAATTGCATTGGTAATAAATACTTTTTTTCCAGTCACTTCAAACTCATCACCAACTTCTTTGGCCAAAGTCTTTAAGGCAAACGCATCGGAACCACTGTGAGATTCTGTCAAACAATAAGAACCTACTTTTCCTTTAACCATAGATGTTAAAAATTTTTCCTTGATGTACTCACTGCCCCATTTAATAAGCGCATTTTCTACAAGAGTATTTTGAACATCAACGAGCACACTGACGCTAGCATCAACTTGCGCAAGAGCTTCAATTGCTAAAATTGCCTGAAGAAAGGTGCCACCAGCACCACCAAATTTTTCTGGGATTTCAATACCCATCAAATCCATTTGAAAAAGTTTGTGAATAATTTCAGGACACATCATTTCTTTTTCGTCCATAGCTTTTACATGAGGTGCAATTTCTTTTTTAGCAAACTGTAAAACAGTTTGAGAAAACACTTTATCTTCATTAGAAAGCAAATTAATTGCCATAAAGTCCTCTAAAATTAACTATTCATAAAAATTTAAAATGCATTTTCTTTAGCATGCCATGTTACCTTGAAAAAATCAAATTGGTAGGATATACCCAAAAAGCTCAGTTATTTGTACATTCAAAATTGGAGAACAATATGGCTCTTGTATCACTTCGTCAGCTTCTCGATCACGCCGCTGAAAATAATTATGGTGTTGCTGCTTTTAACGTCAACAACCTTGAGCAGATTCAAGCAATCATGGAAGCAGCACAAGAAACCAACAGCCCAGTTATTTTACAGGCAAGCCGTGGAGCACGTTCGTATGCCAATGATAATTTTTTAAAACATTTAATATTGGCGGCTGTGGAAAACTATCCCGATATTCCAGTTGTCATGCATCAAGATCACGGCAATAGTTTAAGCACGTGTCTTTCTGCAATTAAAAACGGCTTCACAAGTGTCATGATGGACGGAAGTCTCATGGAAGACGCCAAAACACCCGCAGACTTCGAATATAATGTAAAAATTACAGCTGACGTCACTCGCATTGCCCATACCATGGGTATTTCTGTTGAAGGCGAACTTGGCTGCTTGGGTTCTTTAGAAACTGGGCAAGGGGAAAAAGAAGATGGACATGGATTTGAGGGCACCCTTTCTCATGATCAGCTTCTCACCGATCCTGACCAAGCTGCCACGTTTGTAGAAGCCACCAAGGTTGATGCTCTCGCCATTGCTATTGGTACCAGCCATGGAGCCTATAAATTTACGCGTAAACCAGATGGCAACATCCTTGCCATGGAACGCATTAAGGAAATCCATCGGAAAATACCAAATACTCACTTAGTCATGCACGGTTCAAGCTCAGTGCCTCAAGAGCTCCAAGCAGAATTTAAAAAATTTGGTGGAGAAATGAAGACAACTTGGGGAGTCCCTGTGTCTGAAATTCAAGAAGGCATTCGCCATGGGGTTCGTAAAATCAACATTG
>JAIXXU010000268.1 GCA_027490595.1 Pseudomonadota bacterium | reverse complement strand
CTAACGCCCGAAATTTAAGAAGTATCTCCAATGACTGAAGTGCATTGTTTTTACAAGCTAAGATAATTGGCGTCTTAAAATTTCCAAGGGTGTTTTGAGTTCCAAGTCTTTTTACTAGTTCTTCAACGTTTTTAACTTTGTTTGAAGCTATAGCTAAAATATAGCACTCTCTTATGGCGTGCAAATTCTTTTTATTCCAAATTTCATCTAGAATTAAGTTAAATAACTCAACATCATCGCAGAGGCCGGCTTGCCTCACAGCATCTATGAGTATGTTTGGTTTAGGATGTTTTTTTAGCAAAGATATACAAGTTTTAATTACAGGAATGTCTCTGGCAAGAATAGCAAGTTCTAGAGAAGAATAACCAGAGTATCTATAAAATTTAAAGTTGTGAGGCTTTCTTTCTGCTTCATCGATAGTATCAATCAAAGGTGCTACTTCGTTTATTTCCTTTAAGAAATGCTTGGATTCATGAATCCAAGCAAAATCTCTGACAGTACGACCGCGTATATCTTTTTTAGATAAACCATCAAACTGCGGGTCAAGCAATTTGTAAATTTCAATATTATCAATTTTGGCAGCTGTATGTGTTGGTAACATGCCCATGGAATCTTCTTGAAAGCGTGCACCATGTCGAAGCGCAATGGAAACCATCTCAATTTTTTTGGATTGCACGGCAAAGTGAAGCATGGTTTTTTTGCGGTAACCTTCATCTGAGAGTATATTGCCACCTTTTGAAAGGATGTATTGAACAAGCTCTTTATGTCCATGTTCAAAAGAAAGTCCAAGACAGTTTCTTTGCAATGAGTTACGATGGTGAATATTAAATTCACTTTGTTCAATGAGGTATATTGCAATTGAGGGTTTCCCATGAATAATTGCATTATCAACAGCGTTATTTCCATTAATATCTTCATCATAAATATTATTAAATGATAAACAATAAGAAATGAGGGCTCTATTTTCAATTAATGCTGCAAATTCTAAAAGTGATGAACCGTCAATCATTTTAGTGTTCTTGTCTATTTTGTAATTTTCGAAAGTCTTAATAACATACTCTGATTCTTGAAATCCCAACAGCAAATGTGCTGGTGCTCTCCCGCTTGATGATAAGATAGTTGGATCTGCATTACAGCTAAGGAGGTAATCAATGGCTTCTGTGTTTTGCTCTTTTACTGCAACGTGCAATAGTGTGCAAAATTCCTTTTCACCATAAATTATAGAATCATTGATATAAATTTTATTTAGTGAAATTATTTTTTTTAAGTTTTCAATTTTATTTTGAACAATAGCTTGAATGGCTTCTTGGCAAATTTTGTAGTAAAATTGAGGATTTTTAATTGATTTTTGAATAAATGAATTTGAATACTCTTCTGGAATTTTGTTGTTTTTGTCTTTTATGTTTTTATTTGTTCGACTATCATTTATGAGTTCAATTGCACAAAGAGTGTATCCTCCGAGACAGGCAACATGAAGAGCTGTCATGCCCAAATGATTTTGATGGTTAACATTTATATTTTGAGATAAAATTAATTTAATAGCCTTTATTAAGCCCATACTTGTAGCTGTAATAAGTGGAGAATTCCCATTTTTATCTATAAAATTAAGATCGCATTCCTGCTTTATTAGTAAAGAAAGAATTTCTAAATTTTGGTGAATAATAGAGTCCATGACCAATTCTTTTTGAAACTTTAAAATTTCAGAAAAAAATTGTTTACCATTACTAATTAACTCGATAAAAATACTTTTTTTTGACTGCTTAATTGCAAAACTAAATATTTCATAAACATCACCTAACTCATATTTCAAAATTAGCCTGATCATATGACTTTGGTTTGATAAAATAGCATGTTGAATAGGCAAAAGATCATTTTTATTCTTTGAGGTTAAAGTGGCTCCAAGTTCAATTAATGATATCGTTGTTTTCATATTGCCTAATTGAAAAGCCAGATCAACTGGCCTCAATCCGGTTTTTTCATCAATGATGGTGTCAATTTCAAAATTATCAGGATCTTTAAGTAGGAGTGATCGAATAATTTCACAATGATTATTTTCAACTAAAGCATAAAGTATATGTTTTCCATTTGATGAAATTAAAGAAGCGCCAAGATTAATTAATTTTTCAATTAGTAGATTATTTCCCGATTCGCAAGCTAAATAAAGTAAATTTTTTCCATCATCTGTTGGATTCTCAATATCAAAATATTTACTTAAAAAATATTTTTCATAGATGTTTTTTATATTTTTTATAATGGAAATTTGAATCAGGTTATAATCTGAATAAATATAATCATTTTTTCCCACTATTTTGAATAATTTGTCAAAAGCTTCAAAGGGATTTTTAAATCCATAAAACTCTAGCTTTCTTAGAATGCCAGTACTTTTGTTTTGAACTGCTAGAGTATAAATTTTATCAATATTTTTATTAATATAATTTTTGATTTTTTCCTTGCCCATTATTTCTTCAAAATAAACATAAACATCATGAATGCAGAGATAATCTACAAAATTTAAATTTTGGAAGTTTATTGTATTATTATCTAAAATTTCATTTTTTTCCTCCTCGCCCTGATCCTGTGGCGTGATATTTTGTACCATCTTCAAAAGTTTATTAAAAATTGATTCTTTCTTATTTTTTTCTGAGAAATCAGAAAAAAACTTTAAATTATCGTCAATATCAATAAATTTTTTTGAAATTGGAATGAGAAAGTGCCACAACGCAAATTGGCACATAAGTTCAAATGATTGCAAGTCATTTTTATTTTTTAGATTTAGT
>JAIXXU010000166.1 GCA_027490595.1 Pseudomonadota bacterium | reverse complement strand
TTTTAATTGAAAGGTTTTTCTGATGAAAAAATTTACAAACAGTGAAAGCGGTCAAGGTTTAACAGAGTATGCAGTTGTTTTATGTTTGGTTGCTATAGCTTCAATAGGTGGTATGGCTTTATTCGGTGGAGCGGTAAAAGGTAAACTTGCTGCATTAACCGGTGCTGTTGCTGGTAAAAAAAAGGAGGAAGTAAATTCAGCTGATAATATGGCAAAAAGTGCTGCTACTAAAGCAACTGAAAAAGCATCCAAAGTAAAGGGAAATACAACTATCGATGGAGGAGATACTTTTGATATTGAGTCACTTGGTGGTGGTTCATGAATCTAAAAATTCTTTTAAAAAAAAGAGTGTCTAAAACTTTAATTTTATGCATTATAGCAACTTTTCTTCAATTTTTTGTATATAAATTTTTTTTTGTTTCCTTTGATAATAACCTTGCTTTAAAAAACAAAAAAGCCACGCTCATGGCAACGAAAGAAATCAAGCGTGGTTCTAGAATAAGCGAAGAAAATACAAAAATAGTATACATGGTTTCACAAGGTTCCCTTGAAGCATATATTCCAAATATTGAATTTTCCCAATTTTCTCAAAAAGATCTTCTTGTTGATGTGCCTGCATATTCACCTCTTTTAAAGCAGTTTTTTCCTCTGGAAGAACAAACTTTAACCCCTAATAGTATTCCTTTAGGGCATAGGCTTTTTGGTATTAATGTTGAATCTTCACCTTTGAATGATTTTGTTCAAGTAGGGGATAGGGTAGATGTGCTGGCTCATTTAAAAATTGATGGATTTGGCGATGCTACCGAGACAATTTTAAATGGAGCTCGAGTTGTGAGCATTTCATCCCAGGGTGTTTTTCATTTTTATTTAACTCCAGAAGAAGTGAAAATTATTTCATTTATGAAACCTCGCTCTCAATTCCTTCTTTCTCTTCGAAATCCTCATGATACAGCCTTTAATGATCTGCCTCCTATGACCTTCAACCAATTTCTTCAAAATAAAAAAATTCAGAAAATTATTAATAACGATACCTTTCGCATTGTTCCTGGATTTCGATCGGGGGATTTATGAATTGGATTATTTCTCAGGGCAAATCAAAACAGTTTTTATTTGAAGATGAAATTTTTTCTATTGGGACTCCAAGTGATTGCGATCTCGTTATAGAAACTCCTAAAAATAATAATTTTGTTTGGCAATTTTTGTTTGAAGGTCCTATACTTTTTCATTTTGATGCAGGTAAAGTTAATTCTGTATTTCAGTATGGTCGTTATTTTGTTAAAGTTGATAAAATAAAGCAAGAAGATTTTTCTTTTGTATTTCATGAAAAAAATTATAAAATACATGCTCCTCCAGACGATGATTTTCTTGTAAAAATTTATAAAGATATTAGTTTTTCTGAGAGTCTTAAAAGACTTCAAATGATTTTATTTGAAAAAAATAGAAATAAAGTTTTGATGAATGATATTTCAGATGCTGAGCTTTTAAATTGCGCCTGTCAAGCACTTGATAATTATTTTTGGTCTAAACATTCTGTTTTTCTTAAAGACGATAGAAAAAAGTATTCGTATTATATTTGGTTATTACTGTATTGTGTGTCTGGACACGGAATTTTGGAAAGATTGTTGCAGGATGACGGTGTGACTGAAATCATGGTCAATGGTGCTAAGTCCATTTATTTTGAAAAAAATGGAATAATTAAGTTAAGTCCGTTATTTTTTTCTTCTGAACATGAGCTGCTTTCAGTTGTGGAACGCATGTGTGCAAGTGCAGGGAGACGTATCGATGAGAGTGTCCCTTTTTGTGATGCAAGGTTGCGTGATGGTTCGCGTATTCATGCGATTTTACCTCCTCTTTCTATTGATGGGCCATGTTTAACAATTCGTAAATTTCCTAATAAGCCATTTACAATGAGTTCATTAATAAAAAATTCTTCTTTAACTCTTGAATATGCAAAAAATTTAGAAGAAATGGTTTTAAAGAAAAAAAATATTATAATTTCTGGAGGGACGGGAACCGGCAAAACAACTGTTTTAAATTGCCTGTCTGCTTTTATTCCTGAAGAAGAGAGAATCGTAACTATAGAGGACTCTGCCGAATTAAAGCTTCAGCAGAGGCATGTCATTCGTCTGGAAACACGAAGTGAAAATTTAGAAAAAAAGGGTTTGGTCACAATTCGTGATTTAATTCGCAATGCCCTTCGCATGCGCCCGGATCGTATTATTGTTGGCGAATGCCGAGGAGGTGAGGCGCTAGATATGCTTCAAGCAATGAATACAGGCCATGAAGGTAGTATGACGACTTTACATGCAAATTCACCGTTGGATGCATTGAGGCGCTTAGAAACTTTGGTTTTGTTTGCGCAATTTGATTTACCTTCTAGAGCTATTCGAGAGCAAATTGTTTCTGCCATTCACTTTATTATCCAGCTTTCAAGACTTCCCTGTGGAAAAAGAGTTGTTGCAGCAATTCATAAAGTTAATGGTCTTTCCTCTCAAACGAATCAATTTTTAACAGAGGATGTTTTCTCTTAAAAAAACTAATGTGGTAAATATGTTTTATTGTTTATTTTTTTTAAATTTT
>JAIXXU010000270.1 GCA_027490595.1 Pseudomonadota bacterium | reverse complement strand
GAGGTATCCGTAAAACTGTATGGTCTTAAAGGGAGTAGTGGGTTTCAATTTATGTAACAAGTATAGACAATAGAGAAATCTACTATTTTTTTGTCTAGACAGCGGGTACTTCTTTAGCCCCTAATTTCTGGGCATTATGTCATATGTTTTTACATAGTAAAATACTTATAATATATATCTATGTCCCAGGTTTCACCCAGAACTAAATATTGCATGAGGGCGCTGCCTTTGGTGTAGGCTGCCTTAAAATGTAATCGGAACTCACTCAAAAGTCAGAAGAACCGAAATATACAATTAACTATTTAAAAATCGATGTCTTTCAACCTGCAAAATTGATAATAGTTACTATTTTATAATAGGTGCTATCTTTCAGAACTCTCATTGATATTATTGAGAAAAAATTTATATTTTCCATTGACTTTACCTATAAAATCAAAGATAGGTAACATCTATGGCCGGTGGAAAATAACCGCTCAAAAACTAGAAATATATGACTTTCTGATTTTAAATACTCTTGCATATAGAGGTTTCTATGGGAAATACTATACAAAGTAGTCTTTGGGGCTCTTGCAGAAGACCTCCAAAAAATCCACAAATAAATTCTGGAGTCTCTGCTCCTCAACAAGAAGAAGATTTGGAGCTCGGGGAAGTTGCAAATACAGTTCACTCTTTTGAGGAACCAAGACTATTTGCAGCAAGTAATGAGGAACAACTCCAGGAAAATCCAGCTTTGGGAGTTGTAAGGGCAAACCTAGACGAAGAAATACCTTCAGAAACAAGGAAAATTTCTGATTCTGGAAGCAATAAAGAAAGTCCATTAAGTTCTAAAAATAATTCACCAAAGAAACAAAAACTTGAAAATGAAAATTTAGCATCTACTGAGGTTCATAACAAAAACTGCTCTCCTTGGGGTGTTCTTGCTGGCACTGTTGTTCTGGCGACCATGGGGGTTGTTACCTATTTTTTTATTGATAAGATTAAAAATGATTCTCATCAAACAATAATATCAAACAATTCCCAATACGCAACAAGCGAAATTTACATTGATTTAGATACTCAATTGTTGGCATATGCTTTGGGTTCTGTTTTAGAAGTTTTTATTGACTTGTTTTCTGAGAATAAAGTCATTGATTTTTATAAAAAAAATAAACATCTGTTAATACCTGTTGAATACATCATTCCTAATATTATTCCTCCATCTTTAGGTCAACCGCGTATTGTACGTCTTTATTCTCATGCCTGGAAAGCTGGACGAGCTGGCGGATTTTTAGTTGATTCAATTAAAAATAATGGTCAGTTATTTTATAAAATATGGGTTTCCTCTTCCAGAAATTTGTCAAATTTTTTTTCACGAATACGTTCATCTATTTCGGAAAGTTTAAAAAAACAACCAGCTTTGATTCAAGATGTCATATTAAGCCAGGAAGAAAAATATGGTTATTTTAGTTGGATAGGAGCAGGTATAACTATAGGTATAGCAAGTATTGTACTTCAATACGAATTAGCAGATGACATAGTTGACTCACAAACAAGGGAAAATACAACAAGCTTACTCAATTCTGTATGGACAATGCTAGCAGGAAGTCTATTTTTACAAACACTTGGCGTACTTTATCATGATAATTTCAGCAATCACGCGCACAGAATAACCAAAATAATGTATTGGTTGTTCCCATCGTTATGCAATCCTATACAAGACACCTCTGGAGTTACAGCTGGTTTATTATCTTGCCGCTTGATAGTTGGCGGAGCTTTCATAGGTTGGTATCCGATACATCTTGCAAAAGAGAGTAAAATAAATCACAAAGATCGATTTAATGAAATTCAAGAACTAAAATTGTTAGCGAATCATTATCCAGAAGAATTTAAATCTATCTATAAGCACCTTTTGGCATATTGGAATATAGAAAATAAAGGTTTAAGAAAATCATCTGAAGCAAAAATAACAAGAGCTCTTAAAATATGTTTAAGAACTCTTGCAATTATAATTAGCATAGCTTCTCCGTTTGTTTTACCTATTGAAAAAGCTGCGAATAAAATATCTGCAGGTATTGCTTTTTTATTAACTGATATTCTTGTTCAAAAATACAAACAGTCACCTTTTCATAATGAAAAGGTGACTGTTATCAATGATCTTTTAAATAGAAACCTTCTTCCATTAATTTTGGGGTGGTGTCTTACAACGGGAGAAATTTTTACACCAGAGACCGAACTTTCATCAGCTTCCTTACCATTCCAATCAATTATAAACTGTGTAGCAAATGCTTTTTGGGCCGCAATTGCCGCCAATTTTTATGCAGAGGAAATTGAAGGAAAACTAAAACATTCAACAAGTACACTTGAAGGCAAACTGAAAGAAATGGCAGAAAGCTTAGATGAACAGTATAAGTTAATTTCTTTGGGCAAAAAAAACTTGGAAATTCTACAAAAAATAATCAAAAAAGAGGATGATACTATTTCGCTTTGTCTTACGTTAAGCCAAGCGATATATCTATATGCCAACATAGGAAAACACATTGGTATAGAACAACTTGAGCATTTAATCGCCGAAGTAGATAATAGACATCAATATGAATTAAGAAATCAGAGTTCTAAAATTTCTTTCAAAATATCAGAAGAATGCTCCCAAAGCAGCTATAGCGTGAGAGCTCAGACCGTGATTAGCACAATGGCAATTTCGCCGGTTATTGCACAAACTTCTATTCAACTAATTAACTTCAAACTTGGATTTTAAAAAGTTAATAGGTAAATTTATACTTTTTTCAAAAGACCTATGAAGCAAAAGATAAATGCCCTGCCTCATTTTCAACTTGGTACCAAATCATATCTTTGCAAAGCGGTTCTGTTCCTAAGACGGATGGTTTGAATTGAACGTCAAACTTTCTACTATCTGCTATGGCGTCTAACCAACCAGGTTTCATTACGGTAAGTTTGATAGGAGTCATAATTTTTGATTCTAAAAGATCTTTAAAAATATAGTTAAGTTTACAAAAATGTTCTGTGAATATCTTTAAAAATTGGCTCATAATTCCATTATTTGGATTTTCTCCGCTAATTTCCACGTACAGGTGATAGCAATCGTTGTTAGAATCGCCAATGAACATAAAATGATTAAAAGAAATTCCTGTATCTTCACAAGAATTTTTCACTGCTTCCAATACTTGATTAGTATTTACTTTTTCTCCTTGAAGATTACATATATCAAAAAAAAAAAAAAAAAAACGAATTAGGGGTGCCCCATTTAAAAATCCTGT
>JAIXXU010000264.1 GCA_027490595.1 Pseudomonadota bacterium | reverse complement strand
AAGTAACAAAAGTGGTAAAAAGAGGCTCTACCGTATCCACATAGCGAGAACCTATTGCCAAATTAGAAACATCACCACGGGAAGAAGTGTATTCAAAAACACTAAGAAGTTTTGGATAATTTAAAAATATATTTTGAGTGCCTAAATAAGAAAGAACATCAACCTCTACATTTAATGAATCTGTTTTCCTCATAATTCTTGAAATTTTATATACAATTTGAAAGTCAATGCGAACACTAGTGCTTTCTTCATTTCCCGAAAGAGCATGAGCAATAAATGAGGGATCTCCAGATTGTTTTTTGTGAGTCACATGACCATTTTTGGCAGTAGGCAATGGGTTTCTTAACTTTAAAGCTTTGCGCCAGGCCTCATAGAAATTCGGATCAGAGAATGCTTGCCTTAAACTCCACGGTGACCAAGAAATAAGATCCCCGTCTTCTTTATACCGGGCTAATGCAAAAGGTAGTATAAAAAGATCTTCGGTATTTTGGAAAGTTATCCACATAAACCCGTAGGCACCTTTTACATCTGTCTCAAATAAACAAATATCAAAGACTCTACCTTTAGGTGATGAAATATTTTTAAATGGAAAATTAGATAACTGTAACCAAGTTTGTGGATGAATTTTATCAACTAGCTGTTCTATAATTTCAACAAAAGCATCCATAAAAATTCAACCAAGATTATTCACGAACAATGACATCTTCAAGGTCAGGAAACTCATCTAAAAGATAATTGGAAATAGACTCTGAAGTATAAGCCTGAACAGAACAACCATCACAAGCTCCTGTAAGCTTAAGGGTAAGCACGCCTTCTTCAAGACTTACAATAACAATTTCTCCACCATGGGACATGATTCCTGGAGCAATTTTCTCATCAATAAATTTACTAACATTGGTATGTAAAGAATTTTCAGACATGAAATTACCTAACTGTATATTTCTTAAAAAGCGAAGTGACACTTGACCTTTTTTGTGTGCCGAGTGTAACTGTAGGACGTTTATATAGGTCAGTACCACAAATATCCAAGGGACGGAAGTTTTGAAACATCTTTGCTTTCATTTCAAAAATCACCTTCATTCTGGGAGCTTTCCCAAACATTTTAATTATTTTTTTTGTTAAATGAACAAAATTTTTTTGAAAAGGCCTCGATATGCCTCTTAAATTTGAATTGATAGCAAATGACTTACAAACAGCAGCTAGGCGAGGTCGCATCACTACCTGCCATGGAGTCATTGAAACACCTGTTTTTATGTCCGTTGGAACATTTGGGACAGTGAGAAGCTTAAACCACTTTGACTTAAACGATATTGGCGTCCAAATTATTCTGGGAAATACCTACCATCTACTTCTAAGACCTGGCGAGGAAACTCTCAAAGCTGTTGATGGTTATCATAAACTAATCTGCTGGAACAAACCAATTCTCACTGACAGTGGAGGTTTTCAAATTTTTTCTCTCCCACACCAACGAACAATTAGCGAAAAAGGCGTTACATTTAAAAGCTATATCGATAAAAGATATGTAAGAATGACACCAGAAAGCAATGTTGCCTTTCAGGAATTAATTGGCTCTGACATCATGATGGTTCTTGACGTGTGTGAACCCTCCACAAGCTCCTATGACACGTGCGCTCAAGCAATGGAAAGAACGCATCGCTGGGCGCAACGCGCTAAAACTGCGAAAACAAGAGAAGAGAATTCGCAATTTGGGATTGTACAAGGGGCAATTTATGAAAACTTACGCCAAGAAAGTTCGCAAACGTTAGTGGACATGAACTTTGACGGGTATGCGATTGGAGGCTTAGCCGTTGGAGAAACTGATGAAGAACGAGATCACTTTACTCACTTCACAGCAAAATTGCTTCCTGAACACAAACCTCGCTATTTGATGGGAGTGGGTACACCCCACGACTTGGTAAGAAGCGTCAAAGCAGGCGTCGATATGTTTGATTGTATCATTCCTACAAACCATGCAAGACAAGGCATAGCCTATACATTTCAGGGAAAAGTAAAAATAAGACGTCTAGCGCATGCAACGGATACGAAGCCTATTGACGACCGTTGTCTCTGTTTTTGTTGTCGTCACTTTACCAGAGCCTATCTTCATCAGCTTCTAAAAAGCGAGGAACCCACAGCATGGAGCCTGATTTCTTATCACAACACATGGTTTTATGAGCGACTTACAGAAAAAATGAGAGAAGAAATTGAGAGGGGAAATTTTGCCTCATTTGCGTCAGACTTTATTTCAAACGTGGAAGAATGAGGCTTGTGCGAGATCAGACTGTGAGTAAGATAAATGGAAAGAAATGAAAACAAATTAAACGGGATGTAAGATGTGGTTCAACTCAAGTTCAATGACGCTCTTTTCTTCTTCGCGTGCGATTGAAATTTCAGAAACTAACATATTGCGAGCTCTTTCAAGCATTTTTTTTTCACCAAAAGAAAGCTCTTTGTCGGCGCTTAAAGACGAAAGATCTCGAAGAACGGTAGCAACGTCCACAAGATTTCCTGTATTTAGTTTGTCAGTAAGAGTGCGGTACCTGCGGTTCCAAGTTGCATTTGATTTCTTACCAGATGGGGCTTTTAAAATCTCGTACACCTTTTCTACTTCGTTGGTGGAGATCACAGAGCGCAGGCCGACTGTTTTTGCAGCTCGGGTGGGAACCATGACTTTGGCGCCAGTGGAGTGAATTTTAAGAACGTAAAAGTCTTGATTAGCTCCGCCGATATCACAAGCCTCAATTTTTTCGATGGTCCCCACTCCGTGGCAGGGATAAACTGCTTTTTCACCAATGCCGAATTCATAGATTTTTTGAGCACTCACGCCTGTATCTCCTAGAAAGTAGACCACTGAGAATAAATAAATAAAGATTTCGAAAAATAGTAGACGAGAACATGGTAAATGGTTAATTGGAATAAGCCGTTGTGGCTCTCAATTCTAAGCATAAATCTAGCTTTACTCCTTCGAAAAGTCAACGGTTTTTGCTCAGAAACTATGCAAGACGATCAATTTTTTCCGCTTAGTTGATCTAGATCAATAAGGGATTTTTTTATGCCATTTTTATCATATCCTACAGCTTTTTCAGAAAACACTCAGGGACAGCTCCACGACATTAGCTTCCACTTTGTAGGAAAAATACGGGATTCTATCCACAATAACATCCCCTTCACAGATGCTGAAAAAAACATTATTAACTCACCTGTCCTGCAACGGTTACGGCGCATACAACAAATGCCATTTACACAATACATCTTCCCTGGAGCCTCACATACGCGTTTTGAGCACTCCCTTGGAGCCATGCATCTTGCAGGCCAACTGTACACATCACTTATTATGAACCAAGGCCAAATTTTGTCCTCCTTGAAAAAGATATACAACCAATCACCCGCCCCTATTCAAGAAGCCTTCCAAAGACGAGAAAAGACCGAAGGCTCTCTTCTTCAAACCGAAGAAGGACTTTGCTTCCTTTCTAAAAGTGTTTATTTGGCTCAGTGCGTGCGATTTGCCGCGTTGCTTCACGATTGTGGTCACCCACCTCTAAGTCACTCAGGAGAACGTTTTCTTCCCTCATGGCAGGAGTTTCAAAAAAACATCTCCACCCTATCCCTTCCAAAGTGGCTCCAACAAGCCTTAGAAGCAAAAGCAGAGAAGGCAAGCCCCGAAAAATTGGTTACGCACGAAACTTACACTCTAATGGCCGTAAACTCATTGTTTTCGCAAGAATCAAACAACCTCTTGTTGAGTCCACAAATGGGGCAAGACATTTGCGCAATTTTAGACAACAAAATTCCACCGTCATGCGGAAGCGACCTAGAAATAAGTCAAATGCAAAATCTTTTGCACGATATTATCAGCGGAGAAATAGATGTTGATCGTATGGATTATTTGATTCGAGATTCCAAAGAGTGTGGGGTAGTTTACGGAATTTTCGACGTCGGCCGCATTTTAGATTCCTTCTGCTTTTACAAAGATTTAAATACCAACAAGTACAATTTGGCTTTGCGTAAAGGAGGAATTCCAGCCTATGAAGACTTCCTAAGAGCAAGATTAAGCATGTATTACCAAGTTTATTTTCATAAAACCGAAAATGCTTGCGAAGCAATGCTTGGCCAACTCAATGAAAAATGGGGTCCAATTAAGTTTCCTTACAATATAGATAATTACCTAAAACTCAACGACCATAATTTTACAAATTATGTTGAGAAATATTCAAACCACTCAGGTACTGAACTTAATGATTTTTTACAAAACCTTGTTTACAATCGCTGCCTTTGGAAGAGAGTTTACGAAGAAGTTCTTGATGATAAAGAAAAAAGCGCAAAAGCTCGTGAGAATGCAAAGAATGTCGCAAGGCTTTTAAGATCAAAAGGCATCTCTTGCCAAGTGGTAGAAAGCACAACAGCGTTAACCAGGTTTCAAAAAGTTACCAATCAACCTCAGCTAAAAACTGTTTTAAAAGATATTCATTCACTTGGACATCTTTCTCCGATAAAGGAGCACAGCGCGCTTCTCAAAAAGCTTGAAGGAGAATTTTTCATAACTCGCGTTTTTGTCGATTTCAACAATATCGATAAACAAAAACTAGATACAAACAAAATACAACTTCTGATTAGCGAGGCTTTACAACATGCATAGTCCACAAGAAAAACAACTACCCATGATATTTACAGTCTCTGATGGCACGG
The DNA here is from genome assembly GCA_027490595.1 of Pseudomonadota bacterium. Taxonomy (GTDB): domain Bacteria; phylum Bdellovibrionota_B; class Oligoflexia; order Silvanigrellales; family Silvanigrellaceae; genus Silvanigrella. Next base: position 4,092 of record JAIXXU010000264.1, on the reverse strand, counting down.
GAGAAACAGCCTTAGGAATTGTACAAGCGGTTAAAGTACAGTTTGAAAATGCAGATATTAAAATTCAAAAATTTAATAAAATTCGAAGCCGAGACACCATGGAAGAAATTCTTCTTCTAGCCCATGAAGAAAAAGCAACAGTAGTTGCCACAGTTGTTACCCCAGACTTGAGAGTGTTTTTACTTTCAAGAGCCCTACAAATCGGGGTAAAAGTTGTTGATGTATTATTTCCCCTGTTAGAAACCCTTTCAGAACAGCTAGGCCTGAAGCCAGTTGCTAAGCCTGGTTTGTTGCGCCAACTTGATAATGACTACTTTAAAAGAATTTCTGCGATAGAATTCACCGTTAGGCATGACGATGGGATTTTAACTCAAGATCTCCATCAGGCAGATATTGTTCTTCTAGGTGTTTCAAGAACATCAAAAACACCCTTGAGCATGTATCTCGCACACAAGGGTTACAAAGTCGCAAACATTCCCATTATTCCCGGTATTGAACCTCCCGCTGAATTGACAAAGGTCAATCAACTTAGAATCATCGGCCTTGTCATTGATCCTAATCGATTAGCCGTCATTCGAAGCGCTCGTATGGAATGCCTGGGAGAGAAGGAAGGCAATGGCGAATACGCAGACCTGGATAGAATATTTGAAGAAATAGAGTGGAGTCGTGTGCTTTTTAAGAAGCATAAGCTATGGCCTGTATTGGACGTTACTGGAAAAGCCCTAGAAGAAAACGCTGTAGAGATTGAAAAAATTGTCCTCAAACGATTTCCACAACATACGCAACAAAAAAACCAGCCTTAAAGGCTGGTTTCAAAACACTCAAACAAGTGAAAAAAATAGCTTTACGCTTGAGAAGGCTGGGAAGAAATATGACGGCTTGAGATGCGAGCAGCTTTACCGCGTAGGTTCCGTAGATAGTAAATACGAGAACGACGAACCTTACCACGAACTTTAACATCAACTCTATCCACCAATGGAGAGTGGACAAAGAAATTTCTCTCTACAGAAATACCACCGGCAGACATTTTCCTCACTAGAAATGTGGAGTTTGTAGTTCCCTTACGGAAACGAATCACAACACCTTCAAACGGCTGAATACGAAATTTCGGTGTACCATCTTTTTCTGTACCTTCTTGAATTTTAACCATGACACTTACAGTGTCGCCAGCACTAAATTCAGGAAGGGGATTTTTGCGCAAAAACTGAGATTCAAACGTAGCTAAAACATTGTTTTTCATGGAAAACTCCAAGAGAATTGCCTTACACGGATTCTCATTAAAAAAGTGGTCGGAGCGACAGGACTTGAACCTGCGACCTCTTGCACCCCAAGCAAGTGCGCTAGCCAGGCTGCGCTACGCTCCGATAAAACCAAAGAGGGTAAAACAAAAGTCTACTTGAGTGCTGCTTTTGCTTTTTCAACTAGTGTAACAAAAACCGAGCTATCATAAACAGCAATTTCTGAAAGCTGCTTGCGATCTAAAGAAACATGAGCCTTTTTCAAACCATTGATAAACTTGCTGTAAGTGAGGCCGTGCGCTCTAGCTGCAGCATTAATACGTTGAATCCAGAGGGAGCGAAAATCACGTTTGCGAACTTTACGGTCACGGTAAGCATAGCAAAGAGCCCTGCGGACAATTTGAATAGCCGTACGAAAAAGTTTGCTGCGAGATCCGCGATAACCTTTAGCCAATTGAAGAACTTTTTTGTGGCGTCTGCGGAGTTTAAACCCACGTCTTACTCTTGCCATCTAGAACTACCTCATTCTCAAGGAACAGGCGCTGTAAGAACTATTCTTACACAACTTGTGAGCCTGTACCGATTTCACAAACACAAAAGAACTTAAGAAAGGCCATTTGGCAAACAACGGGCCACTAATCTCGTGCTTTCAGCTCTCACCATCTTCATTTTTTTAAGACGGGTTTTGCGACTGCGGTTTTTAGGTCCCGCATTATGTTGTTTTCCACAGTGTGCAACTTTTACCAAGCCAGAAGCTGTAAGTTTGTATCTCTTAGCAGCTGCTTTTTTGGTTTTAATTGACTTACAAACCTTGGATTTGGACTTTGCCACTTTTGCCTTAATTTTGGCTTTTGATTTAGACATAAAAGTACCCTTTAGACGGAAACTACCTTAAAAATAGGAGTGTGAACTCATACCCCACATTTTTTTGAAAAGCAATAGCATTGAAACAAACAGCATAGTGTTTCTCACATGTGGTGACCCTTAGGGGAGTTGAACCCAATCTGTTTCTACCGTGAAAAGGTAGTGTCCTGGACCGGCTAGACGAAAGGGTCTGTGAACATGGATATTATTTTCATAGGGAATAAATGAAATGAGGAGAGTTATGGTGACCCTAACCGGATTCGAACCGGTGTTACTGCCGTGAAAGGGCAATGTCCTAGGCCTCTAGACGATAGGGCCATAAACTCGTCTCACCCAACTATACTTTTTCACTACCCGTGTCAAGAGCCACCAAAGACTCCATTGTGTAGCATCTTTCTACACGAATCCTACTTGGCCAAAAATTTTCTATCATGCCTATGAATTCATCAGAAACTGTAACAGCATGGCGACCTAGTTTAGCTTTAATTTGTGCATTTTCCTTTTGCAGAACCAATTTAAGAAATACCGCCACATTGCCTTTATGTTGAAGAAGAATTTTTTCAAACTCGATCAAGTATTTTTTTTCTTGTAGGAAATTTTCATCAGCATGAATGACAATGGCTTTGATGACCTCATTTCGCTTATTCGAAAAAGGCACAATGCTTTGAATAACCCCCCGAACACTGCCTGACTCAATTCCAGCTCTCAATTTAGCCTCAACAAAAACACAGGCTCCTAACTGAATTGGTGAGGATAACGCAGCGTATTGACGGTGAAAAAGTGTCAATTCTAAGTCAGAAGAACCATCTTCAAGACGAATGACAAGATAGGCTTGGTTGTCCTTATTTTTTTTCTCCAAAGCCATCGTGACAATGCCAGCTAAAGTAACAACCTTTCTTTTGTGATCAGGAATCTCATTAGGTTCCACGTAATTGACCGCGTCCAAAAGAGATGTTTTCGTAAGATGATCCATGTCATTTTTAAACATATCCGCCGGATGGCCACTCATGTAAAAACCCAAAGTGTTTGCTTCATAGGCTAAATATTCAAAGAAATGCCAAGGCTTTGTTACCTTTACTTGAACAGCCCGAAGGGCGTTAAGAACTTCTGGACAAGTGTTTTCTGTAATTATTTTTGTCCCAAGAAGCATAGGTTCATAATAAGTTTTTTTGCTTTTTAAGGCTAAGTGATCAAAATTTGCATGATAAGTTTTATAAGGTTTTTTACTTTCGACAGTAGAACATAAATCAAAAATACTAGACACCACTTCCTCAGCACGACCCTGTTCTTGACCAATTGTCTTAAGCCAAATATCAACATTAGCCCACAATTCAGCTCTGTTTGTAGCCAAAGAATCAAACGCTCCTGATTTAACAAGGCTTTCCATAGCTTTTTTGTTAAGTTTGCGCGCATCAATCCTGGCAATAAATTCTGGTACAGAAGTATAAGAGCCTCTTGCTTGGCGTTCTTGAATAATTAAGTCAATAATTCCTTTACCTAACCCTTTAATTGCACCCAAAGCATAACGAATATATTTATCTTTATGGATAGAAAATTCATACTCAGAATAATTTACACAAGGTGGCAAAACATTTATTTTAAGCCTTCTACAATCACGAATATAGGTAACAATTTTATCGGTATTATCTATATCACAACTCATAATAGAGGACATAAATTCTGTTGGAAAGTATGTTTTTAACCAGGCTGTTTGGTAGGTTACAAAACCATAAGCTGCTGTATGACTTTTATTGAAACCATATTCAGCAAATTTTGCCATTAAATCGAAAAGCTCTCCCGCCCCACGGGCGTCATGACCATTCTTGGTTGCCCCCTCGACAAATCGACTTTTTTGCCGCTCCATTTCATTTTTATCTTTTTTACCCATGGCTCGTCTTAGTAAGTCAGCCTCACCAAGGGAATAATTAGCAAGAACCGCTGCAATTTTTTGAACTTGCTCTTGGTACACAATAACGCCGTAAGTATCTTT
>JAIXXU010000202.1 GCA_027490595.1 Pseudomonadota bacterium | reverse complement strand
TGTTGAGAAACCTGACTCATAAATTCTTGTCTAGCGGCATGGGATTCTCGAAATACTCCGCTTAGGTAAGTTGTACACATGCGAGATGAATTTTTTTTCACTCCTCTGACACACATACAGCTATGGCTAGCCTCAACCATGACAGCGACCCCATTTGGTGCCAAATAAAACTCAAGCGCCTTGCCTATTTCTTGGGTCATTCTTTCTTGAATTTGTAACCTGTTGGCGTACAAGTCTACAAGTCTTGCTAATTTCGAAAGTCCTACGACTCGACCTTGTGAAGGTACGTAAGCCACATGGGCTCTCCCTTGAAAGTTCAGGAGATGATGTTCACACATAGATTGAAATTCAATGTTCTTAAGGAGAACCGTTTCATTACAATCAACGCCTAATGTAGTTTTTACAATCTCTTCAGGGTTTTCTTCATATCCTGAAGTCATCTCCAGTAGAGCTCGACAAAAGCGGTCAGGGGTGTCTACCAGACCCTCTCTTTGGCAGTTTTCGCCTACATATTTTAAAAGAGTCCTCACAGCTTCTCGAGCATCTTCAGCAGAAATTCCATGGGAATCAGGTGCTTTTTTTCCAGCCATTCTAGTCGTCCCTTAAAAAAACAGCCCGACCACTATGACTAGGCTGTTGTAAAAAAATCAACTTACTGGAATAGGAATGATTTCTCAAATAATTAAGCACGGTGTGATCAGCTACCCAGTAGTCTCACTGCGGCTGCTGGGGACTGGTTGGCTTGAGCTAAGACAGAAACACCAGCTTGTTTGAGGATATTTGATTGTGTGAGGCGAGTGGTTTCTTCGGCAAAGTCTGTGTCACGGATGCGGCTATTGGTAGCAGAGTAGTTTTCAACACTTGTTGCCAAGTTGTTTATGGTTGAGTTTAGTCGGTTTTGTGTAGCTCCGACGTCTGCTCTAAAGCGTGAGACTTTCTCAATGGCATCATCAAGTTTATTGATAGAAAGTTGAGCCCGTTTCTTAGACAAAGAGGAGTTTTCTCCTTCTATGTAGGTTCCCGTAGATTCCAATGAATTGTCTGTGGAGGCTCCAAGACCAAGGCCTTTCGTACTCGTGTCAAAATCGTCAAAATTCACGCGAATAACGTTGACTGGATTATTTTTAAAGTTACCTTGCGCGTCGCGGCTATCTACCCCTTCGAACCAATTTTTCCCAACTTGAAATTCAAAAGGCGCTTCGCTTCCTCGTCCAGCCATTTTTTCATCGGGAATTTTATCTTTGATGTCTTTGCCCAAAAGAAGTTGTGTACCATTGAATTCTGTTGACATGGTAATTCGATCAATTTCATCTTTTAGAGCAGAGTATTCTTTGTTAATATATTCGCGCTCAGTATTTCCAATGGTGTCCGAAGCTCCTTGAATAGAAAGTTCTCTTAAGCGAGACAATATATTTCCAATTTCATTCATGCCGCCTTCTGCCACTTGCAACATGGAAATACCGTCATTGGCATTACGTTTAGCCATATTTAAACTTTTGATGTCAGCTTTTAATTTTTCGCTGATGGCAAGTCCTGCAGCGTCATCGGCAGCCTTGTTGATGCGCGATCCAGAACTAATTTTTTCCATAGATGAGTCATTCATTGCTGTCGCTGCAGCTAAAGCGCGTTGAGAATTCAGTGCTTGTAAGTTTGTTTGAATTTGTAAACCCATCGCAGTTTCCTCCTGAAACAAATTGCGTCCTGTGTTTTTTATCTTGCGATCATCATGATCGCCTTCGTCATCTTGCTGAAACATAAAATCACAGGAGCTATAAAACTCTTTCTGTGACAGGCTGAATTTACCTTCAAAGGCAACTGTGCCATCATCAACAAGGATTGTTTTTCTTTCGGTAAGTCTTTTTGCACCTAGGTAGGTTACTCTTACCTTTGATGAGTGCTTAGTTGACGGTTTTGAAGGTACGAGGAAATTTAAATGCAAAATGCCATAGATAGAATTCTTGTTGATCATAGTTTGTTAGAGAATTTAGGTCGTGTAGGCCTTGTTGTGAACCAAGCTTCCACAACTTCAAACTACGACCCTACAGCTGCAGCTCTTGAGAAAATATTTCAACACTTGAAGCATTCTTCTCTGGTGTGTGTGTTTGGTCCTCAGCATGGGTATTGGCAAACAGAACAAGACAACATGCGCGAAACCGAAGATCTCGAATTCACCATGCTCAGTGAAAAAAAAATTCCGTTGTTTAGCCTTTATTCAGAAGTAAGAACTCCAAAAAAAAATCAACTAGAAAACGTGGATACAATTTTAATTGACCTGCAAGATATTGGTTGTCGTGTTTACACTTATATGCTGACACTGGCGGGTTGCTTGCGTGCTGCATCGGAATTTGGAAAAAGAGTCGTTGTCCTAGATAGGCTAAATCCTTTAGGCTTGTGCCATAAAGATATCTCGCAACAACGCTGGATGGGCGTTGAGGGGAACTGTTTAGAGACACGTTTCCATAGCTTTGTAGGTTGGTACGACTTGCCTCTGCGACATGGGCTTACCATGGGGGAATTAGGATATTATTTTATTGAAAAAGACTCATTAAATGTAGACTACCATGTCATTAAAGTTGGTGGTTTAAAAAGAGGGAGTGAGGACAGTAAGTTTGCTCAAATAATGTCTTGGACGATGCCATCTCCCAATATTCCCACGTGGCAGAGTGCTTTTTTCTTTCCAGCTTTTGTGACTTTAGAAGGAACAAATATAAGTGAAGGTAGAGGAACAACCCAGCCTTTTCAAATTATTGGTGCGCCCTGGCTTGATGTTTCTCAGTGTATATCGTTTTTAGAGCACCATGCTGACGTTTATTCCTGTAACCAAAAACAAAATACATCTCTTAAAATGCGCCCTCATTTCTTTCGTCCTACCTTCAATAAACAGTCAGGAAATGTCTGCCAAGGCATTCAATTTCACGTTTTAGAAGATGGCAAAAACATCAACCTTTACAAGTTGGGAATCTTATTTTTATACTTTTGCTCTGTATGCCATGCAGAAGATTTTCAGTGGAGCAAACCTGGGTATGAGTATAATTTTGTAGATGAACCCATACATCTTATTCTGGGTGAACAAGATGTTTGTGAGTTTTTAAACCAGAATCGTACTCTTGCGCTCAACAATGGTTCGTTGGGAAAAAGTAACGTTGAGTTGTTAAATGAAAAAAGTACCATAGACGCCTTGGTTAAACTGCTTAGTTTGAAGGATCAGCAAGCACAAGAATTTGCCCAAAGAGCTGAAAAACATTTTATTTATTAGGAAGGACAGATTCCTTGGCTATACAGTGTGATATTCGAGACAATCAAATTCATCTTTTTGGAGATACCTTTACCGTTAAAGAGCAAATCAAACAGCTTGGGGGTCGGTGGAATGCGGCGCAAAAACATTGGGTCATGACTAACAATGGTCAAAGCCTTGAGTTTTTGAGAAGTTTGGGAGCCCAGGGTTTGAGTCCTGTTTCAGAAGGAGAGGCGACACCTCAAAATGCTTCTGTTTTAGAAATAAATCATTCTGAGCCTTTGCCCACAACCATCGTGTCCGATTCCTCTGTCTTTTCTGTGGGCCAGTTTGTAAGTTTGATGCAAAAAACGATTACAGCTCAATTTTCTCAGGAGTATTGGATTACAGGGGAAATCTCCAGCTTTAAATCATCCAATGGCCATTGCTTTTTTGATCTTGTAGAAAAAGATGAAGGGGCCATGACAACCCAGGGGACTTCTTTGCGTTCCTCAAGTCTTTCTTGCGTGATTTGGGCTGGAAGGCGACAAATGCTCAAGTCCAAGATTGAGCAAGTTCCTTTGCAAGATGGAACAAAAATCAAGGTTAAGCTGACTGTTGATTTCAGAAAAGAAGGTTCTCGTGTGACGGGAATTGTACAAGATTTAGATGTCAGTCATACGTTAGGTGATTTACTCTTACAAAGACAATCTATTGTTCAAGAGCTAAAAAAAAGAGGGCTGTACGGTAAAAATAAAACCACAAAGCTCAGCCGTGTTCCCCTCCGAATTGCCCTTATTACAGCTCATAATAGTAGAGCTTTTTCTGATTTTTTTGATGAACTTAAGCTTTCACAGCTTGCATTTCAAATTTATCTTTTTGACTGCAACGTGCAAGGTGAACAAACTTCTGCACAGGTATCTAAAACATTAAAAAACATTTCAGACAACTATTTGAATCGCTGTGATTGCGTGATTGTAACTCGTGGGGGAGGTAGCCGTCTTGATTTGAGATGGTTTGATGATTTGGAGATTGGAAAGCAGATTGCCTACTGCACTTTGCCTGTCATTACTGCTGTCGGGCATTTTGATGATGTGAGTATTGCCGATGAAGTGGCTTTTCATAGTGAGAAAACACCGACTGCAGCAGCGCGGTTTTTGTCAAACTCCATTCAAAATTCCTTGGCTGAACTATTGCTCAGGGCCGATCAAATTGGTCGTGTTTTAGTCAAACGATTGGAGAAGGAAAGAACAACTCTGAAACTTATGGAAGAGCGCCTTGCCTTTTTATTGCAAAAAAGATTAGAGAACGAAAGAAAAAACATTCAGCGGTATGAGCAGCTTTTAAAAATTCTTCTTGCAGGAATTCAAAAGCCATTGGAAAGAGGCTATGCCTTGCTTGCCACTAGCCAGGGCAATTACCTGAGTGGAAAGGATTTCTTACAAAAAGAATTTCCAAATTCCGTCCTTATCAGTATGCAGCACAAAGAAAGTGGAATAACAAAAAAAATTAAGATTCACGCGCAAATCATAGAGTGTGAAATTTCAAGTGATAATGATGAGTAAGAAAAAAGAAGGAAACAAAAATGGAAAATTCCTATGAAGCCCTTATGCAAGGTGTTCAAAAAATTCTCAGTGGCCTTGAGCGTGAGACTCTGTCTGTCGATGAGCTTTCTGAAAAAGCGAAAGAGGCTTACATGATGATTGATTTATTAAAAAAAAAGCTCACAGAAACCGAGGCTCAGGTTCAGGAAATTATTGATGGGCGCAGTTAAGGAAAGTCTATGATGGTAACAAACAGTTTGCACTACACTAAAATTGTGGCCACCCTTGGACCTTCATCCAGTACGCCTGAAATGATAGAAAAGCTTATTGATTCAGGTGTTGACGTTTTTCGTCTTAATTTCTCTCACGGCGACCACGAAACACACTTGCAAAATATAAACAATATTCGAAAAATTTCCTCAGAAAAACAAAAAAATATTGCCATTCTCCAAGATCTGCAAGGACCTAAAATTCGCACAGGTAAACTTTTTAACGGTGGCCTTTCCTTAGAAAGTGGACAAGAAATTACCTTTATTTATGGATCTGAGCAAAAAGAGAACAATGTTATTCC
>JAIXXU010000254.1 GCA_027490595.1 Pseudomonadota bacterium | reverse complement strand
CTTTATCCAACTTCCACTTCCGCGGATGTTTGTCCAATCGTTCCCCAATCCTCCTGCGTATTTGGAAAGCATAGCGTTATCTGAATATTGTCTATAAATATCCCGCAAATCATCTTGCGTTGTTGTTAAAAAACAGGAAGACATTTGAGGATGGTTTGTACCTGAATTGAACAATGTTGGAGTACTTGGGACATAGAGCATTTGCGAAATAACATCATAAAATTCAGCCGCAAATTTGGTGGAGTCACTGGCGTTTCCTTCGGCTAGTGAAACTCCCATGGCAACCCGCATCCAGAAGTGTTGAAAGGTTTCGTACCTAAGGCCTTTTTTGTGCAGTACATAGCGATCAAAAAGTGTATGAGCGCCAAGGTAATCAAAGAGATAATTTCGTTCGTGATCGATTTTAGAGTTCAAATAATTTAAATCAAGTTCTTGTAATCTTTGGGTTAAATGACCTTGCTCTATGCCGTATGAAACGTATTCAAGCAAAGAGGGATAGTTCTTTTCTGCTTCTCGTGAAGACGATACTTCGCCTTCTTTCCCCATGGCCTTCATAGCCTGCATCCTAAGTTGTTCCGAAAGAACAGATGCTGCTAAATAAGAATATTCTTGACCTTTTTCAATCAAAGGACGAATTTCCAGCACAATATTTTCAAGAGAAGAGGACATATCCACATGTGATAAGTTCAACTGTGTGATGTCAGCGTTTGGATGAAAGGGACGGTAGTGGGAATTGTAAAAAGTCATGAGTTTCAGGCTCCTGAAGACAAATGTATGGTATGCATATAGCGTTATAGCGAATCGAGACACGCTGTCAATAGTGCTTTTGAGGTTTTGAGTGCAAAAAGAAAATATCCTTTTAGAATGCGTTTATTGTTCCTTTCCAATTTTTTAATCTGGACTTCTAGGGGCCTTCTAGCGTATGCCAAAGCATCTTATCCTTAGTTGGATATCGTTTTACTATTTTACGGGAACCCTTAATGGAAATTAAAAAACTACAAGAATTACTTTCGTTTTTATCTATAAATTCTCCTACAAAAATTCAGGAATTATGCTTTAATCCAATTTTAAAAGGGAAGTGTGTAATAGGCTTATCCCCTACGGGAACGGGAAAAACTTTAGCCTTTGTCCTTCCCATGTTGCTAAATATTGAAGACGAGAAACGTCTGACACAATGCCTTATTTTGACACCAACTCGGGAACTTGGAGCGCAAATTTTTCAGGTTATCAGCCAAGCTATGGAAAAAATTCCTGAATTTAAGAGCAAAAATATTATTTTAAGAACACTATTTGGTGGGATACCAAAGGCAAACCAAGCCGAGGAAATAGCAAAAAATCCTCACATTATTGTGGGGACGCCAGGACGAGTTCTCGATTTATTGCAAAATAATAATATGAATGTAAAAAATCTAAAATTATTCGCTTTAGATGAGGCTGATATCATGGTTGGTATGGGCTTTTCTGAACAAATTCTTAGTATACATGAGTATTTAAAATCTGAATTACAGACAGTGCTTTTTTCAGCAACTCGAAATGAAAAATGCTTGAGTATAGAAAATTCTCTTTTTGGTAAAAACGAACCGCTTTTTTTGAATGCTTATGAGAACAAGGAAAATGAGAAAAAAGATTGCTTACAAATTAGCCACCAATTCGTTAAGTGCTCTTTAAATGACCGATTTCAAACTTTAGTCTCATTGATAAATGAAATAAAGAATACAGACGATGGTCAAGTTATTATATTTTGTCATACAAAAGAAAATGTAGCTGATTTGGCTAAAACACTTCAAAACTCAGGATATCATGCCGAGCCATTAACTGGTGATTTAGGGACAGTTGAGCGTTCTACTGTTATGCGGCACTTCAAGAGTGGCCATCTGAAATATTTAGTAGCGACAAACATTGCTGCGCGAGGTATAGATGTCATAAAGTTATCTGCCGTTGTGCACTACGATATTCCTTACACAGCTGAAGATTACACACACAAAAGCGGCAGAACTGGCAGGGGAGATGCAAGCTCAGGTATTTCAATAAGCATTTGTTATGAGAAAAATACAAGCTATTATTTAAGTTTAATGAAGCAGCTTGGTATTGATCCAAAAGAAAAAACACTTGAAAAGAAATTTGCTAACAATAAAAAAATGAATTCAGAAGTAATAAAATTTGAAAAAATATATTTAAATAGAGGTAAGCAAGATAAAATTAGACCAGGTGATATTTTAGGGGCTTTTATAAAAGATCTTAAGTTTGAAAAAGAAGATATTGGTGGTATATTTATTTTTAACCATTTTTCTCATATTGAAATTAATCAAAGCAAAAAGAAATCTATTTTAAATAAAAGTTTTTCAATCAAAAATTTAGCTGTCAAAATCAAAGAAGTTTTAAATTAATTTTTAAAATTTATATTCATGTTAGCTTTTCCTGAAAACAAGCATTTTCTCTAAATTTTTTTATCAAATTTAAAAAATACGATGCTGTTTTACAAGGTTCTGGAGCAAAAAAGAGAGCTGAAACCATAGCAATGCCATCTGCTCCGGCCTCTAAAACACTTCCTAAATTCATTT
>JAIXXU010000153.1 GCA_027490595.1 Pseudomonadota bacterium | reverse complement strand
ATGAAAAAAATTATGGTATTTGACGATTGCTTCCATTTTTCTATTTATCTTTTGTTTATCCTTCGAGCCACTATTATGTCGTTGAGTTAATAGAGCTGCCTCTTATTCATAGCGATTTATTTACAATTTCAGGTGAATTAATTGAAATTGAGAACATTTTGGGAAATAAATCTCAAGTATTCTTATCCTATAGGGCTCAAAGCGGTGAATTTGAGCAAACTGTTCCACTTCAAAGAGTTCGTGAACAGTTTGTCTATAAAATATCAAAATCAATTCAAAATGATGCTACAATCACTTTTTCTTGCTTATCTCAAGAATCACTGAATGACTTAGGGTTTTTAGACAGTGGTTATAAAAAAGCTCTATCTCTCTCGTCTTTAGACAAGGGTTGGAAATTTCATGCAAAAAGATTTTTTCCTTTTGTAAGAGATCAAAAGTTTTGTTTTTTTAATTTTGAAAGTTGGTCTTTAAATTTTTTTGAGGATTAAAATGCAGTTTTATAGAATGTTTTTCTTTTGTTTTTTAATAATAGTGGGCCTATTTTCTTATGAACAAGGATATGCTCATCCTGTGACTCATGCAAAAAAAACTCATAAAACTCATAGAACTAATTCTAAAAAACATTTTAGTCATAAGCGTTCCTATGAGCATGATAACTCAAATGCGGGTTTACGAATCGTCTATCAAACTGCTAAGCCAGTGTACATGAAAGCTTTTGCTTCCAATTTGTTCAGACACAGAGATATTTCTAAACAAGTTGTTCAAACTCCTGAATTGACTTTTGATCCTCGCGAAAGCTCTGACAACTCGGCCGTTGCCTTGGAAACACCTTTCAAGCAAATATATTGGCCCGATATTGCCAACCATCTAGTGATTAAACACAATCGTTATTACGTTGACTATATGGGCTATACTCTTCTCCTTACTCTTGATCCCCTTCTTCAAGAAGCTTCCATTCGTTATCTTCGCCAAACGGGTGTCGTTGAAGGTGCAACAGTGTTAATTGAACCTCATTCAGGAAGAGTCTTGGCGCTTGCGCAATCAGGAGGCTCAAAGAATACAAACTTCCCATTAACTTCAAGGGCGCCCGCAGCAAGTTTGATGAAAATGATTACGGCTTCTTCCACAATTGAAAAAGAAAATCTGGACCCGTACGATGATGTTAGTTTTAGGGGTGGTTGTGGGAATCTGCGTCACGAAAATTGGATGGTTGAACCTTCGCGAGATAAAGAAAAACTAAAATTTGCGAGAGCGTTTGGTTCAAGTTGCAATACAGTTTTCGCAAGACTTGCTCTTTATAGAGTTGGTCTTTCTTCCCTAAAAATTTATGCTGAAAAATTTATGTTCAATAAACCAATTCCCAGTGATTTAAAAATTCAAACCAGCTTGTTTTTATTGCCAGAGTTATTTACTGCAATACCACAAGAAGTTGCCGAAGCTGGTGCTGGATTCGGTGCTACAAAATTAAGCCCAATTCATGCAGCTTTACTTTCTGCTACCATAGGAAACGGCGGTGTAATGCTTGCGCCCCATATAGTTGATGCTGCTTATGACTCCAGTGGCAAGCTTGTCTATAAGGCAAAGCCCATTGTTGTTAATCGTGTGGTTTCTAAGGAAACGGCAGATCAAGTTCAAACATTGATGCTTGCAACAGTTGCTACTGGAACAAGCCGCAGAGCATTTCATCGGTTAGGCACAAGATATAATATTGATGAAATAGGGGGAAAAACAGGCACCCTTTTAGATCCCGAAAATCGTGATCTTTTGTACACCTGGTTCAGTGGTATAGCCCCCATCAATTCGCCTAATAGTGTATCTATTGGGACAATTGTTGCTAGTTTACAAAATTGGGTTGTGCGAGCCTCTTCTGTTGCGCAAGGCACTTTGGCTGAGTTTTTGCGTGCTCAAAAATCTAGGAATTTATACGGTGCTCAAATCAACCCTCACTAAAAAAATTTAGAGCTTTTATGTCTATAAACCACTTTACAAGCCATATTTTTCAGCTATTTCACTCAACCAACTGGCAAAATGGGGTTTCCATTTATAGGTCTGGTGGTGTTCGGTTGTTTCAATCTTATGAAGATCTTTGTAGTGCAAAAGTACGCACCGGTATTGGTGAAAATTACGATGTACGCATTAAATTACATCGTACGGGGCGCCTTATTCAATGGATGGAATGTACTTGCCAAGCAAACAGGAGAAAAGGTGAAAAATGTCAACATTTAGCATCTTTTTTAATTTATTTATCTGCTGAAAAAGCTGAATATCTTGAAAAGATGGGTATTGAAATTGGTAATATTGATGAGTTTTTATATAAAACGCAGAACGATTTTTTAACTGGCGAAGCTAATCCTAAGAATACTTTAGACTATGCTCCAGATGCTAAAAATACATTAACTAAGCACGAGCTTCCTTTATTTCAAAATACAATTGCTCAAAAAAATCTTAAACTTATTTCTGTTGCTAGTGATGAAGAAGTTCCTTGGATTCTTGCTAAGTTTAAAACAGAAGAGAATTCTCTTATTCCTTACAGACTGAATATAGATGATGCTTGTTGGTTGTTTTTTAATTCAGGATTCCAATATTCTTTAGATGATAGTTTAAAAGCAAAAGTTGAACATGGATTTATTGGGAAAAGGATCTTTGAAGTTGTTGGTGTGGAAGAAGGTTTTCACATTTATCGTTCAATAGCTATCTTAGACGAAAAAAAAGGGCAAACCATCGATCTAAGTAAATTTCTAAAGCTTATTGATATTCCAGATAAACAAATTGGAAAAGCAGGCTTTTTTTGTGATGAAATTGGCTATATTCCTTTTGATGATCAAAGCACATTATTGCAAATAAATAGATGGAAGGAATACCCCAAGTATGCAAAGGTTACAGGGGATCAGGCAGCCTCTATTCTTGACTCAGATTTTTCCCGGCTTAAAGAATGTGCAGCTGTTATTCTGGATGATAATGCTTCTAAATTAAAAGTGATTGATAAATTGGTATCACCAGAAGTTTTCATTTCTAAATCAATTTTTGGAGAATACTCTCTTGAAATAAAAGAAAACGCAAAAAAAGTTGAAGGCTCCGATAATATCATATTGTCAATTTTAAAAGCTCGAGCTCAAGGAAAAAAATATCTAAAAAGCGAAGAAGGATTTTTGAAGTTAACTGATGATTTTGATTGGCTAAAAGATAAATTTGACAAAGAGGGTAAGCTTAACTTATCGACCTCTGAATTCGTTAAATTTCATGAGCAAATCCCAGAGGAAGCAAAATTTTTAGGAAATACGAATGCCCTTCATACGTTGAGAGAAGGGCTTGTTTCCCGTGAAAATCTTTCTTTGCCGGTGTTCTCATGTGATTTTTTAAATTTAAGGCCCTACCAAGAAGAAGGTCTCAAGTGGCTCTGGTGGCTTTATTCAAATGGTTTAGGCGGGCTTCTTGCTGATGAGATGGGTTTAGGAAAAACCCATCAGGCCATGGGTTTAATGCTAGCTGTGGCGCAAACTAAAAGCAGGCCTATATTTTTGGTTGTGTGTCCTAAAACAGTGATTGATCACTGGCTCGATAAAATTAGGAATTTCGCACCTTCTGTGAAAACTATTTGTTACCATGGGACTCATCGAAAACTTTATCTCAAAGAACTACAAAACAACGATGTTCCCATAGCTTTGGTTACAAGTTACGGAATTATGCTTCGTGATATAGATTTTTTATCAAAATTTGCATGGGAATTGTCAATTCTTGATGAGGCGCATTTGGTAAAAAATCAAGCATCACGAACATATAAAGCTGCGATGAAGTTAAAAAGTAGCATGAGATTATGTTTAACAGGAACACCCTTGGAAAATGATTTGATAGAGCTTAAAAACTTATACGACTTTATTATACCTGGATATCTTGGCTCGGACTCCGCTTTCAAAAGAAAATTTATTCAGCAAAAAAATTCTCTTTCAGATTTAACGTTATACAGACTTATTCATCCTTTTAAATTGAGGAGAAATAAATCAGAAGTTCTAACCGATCTTCCTGAAAAAGTAGAAGATATTAGATACTGCCATCTTAATTCAGTTCAAAAAGAGCTTTATGAGCAGGCTCTTAATTTAAAAGGATCAAAAATAATAGCTGATCTTATGGATGAGAAAGAACCTGTTTCTTATGTCCACGTATTTAGTTTGATATCTTTATTAAAACAAATTTGTAACGACCCAGGGCTTGTTGATGAGAGATTTATTAACTCAGGAAGCGGAAAATTAGAGGTTTTCCAAGAAATACTTCAAGAGATAATTGAAAATAACCATAAAGTTGTTGTGTTCAGCCAGTATGCAAAAATGATTCATAAATTATCTTCTCGTTTACGCTCTCAGGGTGTCTTACATTGTGTATTAACAGGACAATCGCAAAATCGTGGAAAAATTGTGTCTGATTTTCAGAATGATGAAAATATAAAAGTCTTTTTATGTTCTTTATTAGCTGGCGGAACAGGAATAGATCTCACCTCTGCCAGCGTTGTTATTCATTTTGATCGATGGTGGAATTCAGCGAAAGAAGACCAAGCCACAGATAGAGTTCACAGAATTGGACAGTCAAAGAATGTACAAGTTTACAAGCTTGTGACTAAAGGCACATTAGAAGAAAAAATAAATGAAATTATTTCTAGAAAAAAAGTTTTGTTTGACCAGTTTGTGAAGCAAGATGAAGAGGTCTTTAAAAGCTTATCTCGAGAAGATT
>JAIXXU010000188.1 GCA_027490595.1 Pseudomonadota bacterium | reverse complement strand
TCATGTGCCTCATGAGCGAGAGAAAAATGACTATCATCTTCTGTTTGACAGAAGTAATGATTTTCAAAAAGCTCTGGAAGAAGAACAATTTGCGCACCTGAAAGCGCTGCTTTTTGAATAAAATTTTCTGCTTTATCTATATTATCTTTAAGATGACTTGATATTTTCATTTGAACTAAAGCCAATGACGTTTTTGCCATTTCGTTTCCTTACAAAGGTTGTTGTTGAGTCAGACAATGAAAAGAACCACCACCCAGTATAATGAACTTGGACGATAATCCAATGACTTTACGCGAGGGAAATAACCTTGAAATAACTGCAAGGGCTTTCTCATCATTAGGGTCACCATACTGAGGAACCACAACAAATCCATTTCCTATATAAAAGTTTGCGTAGGAACTTGGAATACGTTCTCCTTGAAAATACTTACGCTCAATGGGCAAGGGCAATAACTCTATACGGAAAGGTTGGTCATTTTCATCCCGAAACGATCGAAGGACTTCCAAATTATTTGCCATAGTTTCATAATTAGGATCAGAGATGTCTTCACACACTGAGGACAAAATTGTATGATCATCTACAAAACGAACAATGGTATCAATGTGACCATCGGTGTGATCACCTTCCAAACCACCCTCAAGCCATAGTACTTTCCGAACTCCGAGATAATCTTGCAAATATTTCTCAAGATCACTCTCTTGAAGTTGTGGATTTCGATTCTCATTTCTTAAGCATTGTCTTGTTGTTAAAGCAAAACCATTGCTATTTATATCAATTGAACCACCCTCCATAACAATATCTGGCTCGAAAATCGGGATGTTTAATGGCTTCAATATTTCATAGGAAGCATTGTTATCTTTTGAAAATTCAAATTTTTTACCCCAAGCATTAAAAAGCCATTTGGTTGCTGCCAAATTATTTTTTTGTTTGATAAAAAGTGGACCATTGTCTCGAAACCACACATCATCTAAAGGAACTTTATAATAATAAATTTTAGGACAATCCGATAAAAGTGTTCTTGCTGAGTTTTCACATTCTTCATCACAACATAAAAGATGCACTTCTTCAAAATGAGAAATTGTGCGCAACAATGCAGCGTGCTCAGCTCTCACCTCATGAAGAAACCCATGCCAAATATCCTGATCAAAAGGCCAACTTGCCCAAGTACCTTTGTGAGGTGCCCACTCTGGGGGCATAAGAAAACCAGACTGATATGGGTGAGATGATTTCAGCATAGACATAAAACCTCAAAAAATAATCTTTTAGAATAACAGAATCATTTTCTATGAGGATTTTTTCCGATTTGCAACTGCATTTCATGAATAAAAAAAACCTCCCAGTGACCACAAGAGTAGGCAGGAGAGGATAAAAACTAAAGAACTCAAATCAAATTACTTTTTTTTCTTAGCAACTACTTTTTTCTTTACGCCAACTTTTTCTTTAAGTGAAGAAGCTACGCGGAAACTCACTTTTTTAGATGCAGGAATTTTAATTTCTTCACCTGTTTGAGGATTACGACCTTTACGTGCAGCTCTATCTTTCACTTGAAGAATTCCAAGTTTATCAATACGAACTTTGTTGCCTGCAGCAACATATTGTTCAATGAGATCAAGAAATGCAGAAACAACTTCTTTCGTCATTTTCTTTGGAATTTGCTCAAAATGAGAAGATACTTCATTAGTAAGAGCAGAAGTAGAAATAGTGGTAACCTTGCTACGCTTGGTCATAAGTGATCCTTTCTATAGGTGTTTGCGAGACTGTAGGTATAATTGCCTGAAATTTAATGAAGCGCAAGAGGGAGATGTTATTTTTTTTTGTTTTTATATTGTATTGGGCCTTCTTAGACAAAAGAAACACGGCCATAATAATGAGTAGTTATTGTGGGCCATAAAGAAATCTAATTCTTGCCTTTGCGTTCTTTTTATTAAAAAGTTCTTCATTTTACAGAATAGACTTCCGAATATTGTGTTGAGGCCGAGGTGAGAGTATAAACCAGGAACAGTTTTAGCCCACCGGGTTTTTTAATACTGAAAAAAATTATTTTAATATTTTTGATCTATTTAAGGAGTTTCTCCATGTCAGACTCATCAGTTTTTTCAAAAGGTCTTGCTGGCATAGTTGCCGATGCTACTTCCATAAGCCAAGTTCAAGGGGAAGTTGGACGCTTAATCTATCGAGGAATTTCTATCGAGGAACTTGCTAATCAATCCACTTTTGAAGAATGTTCATTTTTTTCTTTGTATGGCCATCTACCTAGCAAAAGCGAACTCAATCAGTTCACATTAGAAATGAAGACTCAAAGAAATCTGCCCAAACAAGCATTGTCTATCATTGAAAATGCACCACGAACCGCTCACCCAATGGCTATTTTACAAGCTGTAGTCGCTTCTTTGGGCTTCGATGAAGGCTGTGTTAATTTAAAAAATGAGCAAGGAAATATTCACAAAGCAATACAACTTATTAGTAAATTAGCTACCGCAGTTGCTTCAATCTCAAGGGAAAGAAGAGGCCTTGCTCTCATTGCCCCAAGACCTGATCTCTCCCACGCAGAAAACTTTCTTTATATGATGCATGGGCAAATCCCATCAAAAGAAGACTCACGGATGTTTGATATTGCTCTCATCTTACATCTAGACCATGATTTTAATGCGTCTACATTTTCAGCAAGAGTTGTTGCTTCTACTGAAGCAAAGTTAAGCCTATCCATTTCCGCTGCTATTGGAGCTTTGTCTGGACCATTGCATGGAGGAGCTAATGAAAAAGTTCTAGAAATGGCCGATTCCATTGGTGAGCCAGAAAAAGCAGAACAATGGGTGAGAAACGCTTTGACATCAAAAACTAAAGTCATGGGTTTTGGGCACAGAGTATATCGAACTATGGACCCAAGAGCCAAAGTTCTACGCGGCATGCTAGAAAGTATTGTTGAACAAAAAGGTCACGATAAAACCTATGAAATTCTTAGAATTGTTCACGACACTATGATTGAGGAACTGAGCAAAACCTCAAAAGATTATATTTGGCCCAACGTCGACTTCTGGTCAGGCGCAATGTACCGCCTCATGAAAATTGATTCCATCGATTTTACACCAATTTTTGCTGTAGCTCGGGTTTCAGGCTGGTGTTCGCACATCATTGAAATGTGGCGTGACAATAAAATTTATCGCCCTGCCGCTCAGTATGTTGGACCAGAAGACGCTTCATATATTCCCATGGAAAAAAGATCGTAAACTAAAATTAAATTTTTTAATTCAGTCTTTATCGTCAGACAGCAAAATTTTCTTTTTTTCCATTTGAAACTCGTCTTCAGTGAGAGCGCCTTGTTCTTTGAGCTTTTGAAGACGTTCCAATTTTTCAATATTATCATGCTCAGATAGAGCAAAAAAATCAAAAGAAAAAATATTCTTTGCACTACGAAGCCATTCCTTTCCAATTGATAAATTTTCTTTACCATAAACAACAATCGAATCCGTTAAAAGATCGTGAAGAGTTTGTTTTTTGTCCGTAAAAAAAGCTAAGAAAAAGAATATAAAAAACAGCACTGACGAGAGGAATTTAAAAAGATTTCTCACCAAAGCTTCACGAAAAGTAAGGATTCCTCCATCTTCGCGGCATACTTGTATCCCCAAAATATATTTGCCAAGGGTTGCTTTTAAGCGAGAAGACTCAAGAACAGGGGCATATAAAAAATAAACTAGAAATCCGCCTAGTACAGGAACGACAAAGTTTGCCAGACACAACGGAATAGAAAGAATCAAGCCGTCTAGTACATATGCAAAAAAGCGTCTTACCAAAGAAGAATAATGAGTCACCATGTTAGTTTTTCCTTGTAAATTGAAAGTTTTTGGGGGAAGGGAATAAATTGACTCAATACTTGAAGTGTTTGATAGTTTCCCCTTTGGCATCCAAATCTCGTAAACTTTCTATGCCAAGCCTGATATGAGCATCTGTCCACTGGGCGGATACTAATTTATCACCCTGTTCAGTTTTTACGCCCTCTGGTGTAACTGGAACGTCAGAAACTACCAAAAGCGCGCCACGAGCAATTTCATTATACAAACCAACCATCAAAATTGTTGCTGTTTCCATGTCTATCGCTATGCATCGCATTCTTTGAATGCGGTTTAAAAAATCTTGATCATGCTCCCAGACCCTACGGTTTGTTGTGTAAACCACACCTGTTCTGTAGTCATAGCCAGCATCTACAATCTTTTGAGACACAAATTTATGGAGCTTGAAAGAGGGCATCGCAGGAACTTCAGGGGAAAAATAATCATTGGAAGTCCCCTCACCACGAATGGCCGCTACGGGTAAGATAAAGTGACCTATTTCTGTTGCTTTTTTTAAACCGCCACACTTGCCAAGAAAAAGAACTGCTTTAGGAGAACGCGCAGTAAGTAAGTCCATAATTGTTGCTGCGTTTGCGGATCCCATACCAAAATTAATGATCGAAACATTTGATTTCTTGCAAGTTGCACTAGGCATAGCTCTGTCCATGCCTCGAACCTCAACTCCTGTCAATAATGCAAATTTTGTGACATAATCCTGAAAATTAGTTAATAAAATATGATCTGCGAGTTCATGAACAGCAACGCCTGTGTACCGTGGCAACCAATTGGAACAAATTTCATGTTTTGTTTTCATACCTTTTCCTTCCAACAAAAATCTATAAAAAAAGAATTATAAATCAAAATTCAAATGAATTATCTATCCATAAAAACTTTCTTATCAGAAATATTTTTCAAATCTTTTTTCTATGAGAGCTTCCTCAAAATAAAGACCATTCCTGAATCCTTGGCAAAATGTCTAGAGTCTGTAAACCCTCCAAACAAGATTTTATTTCATCTGAAAATAAGTAAATAAATCCTCCTCCAGCAAAGGATAAATCAGGAAAAATAGCACTCAAATGAGCAGGTTTTATTTCCCGACAATCAATAACACAAGTATAGGCCTCACGATTCATTTTGAATTGAATCCCTAACTGTTCTAAGCAGCTCTGAGTATACAAAGCACTGTGAGCATGGGAAAACCATCCGTAGTTATCAACAGGATAATGCGCCATTCGACGCTCAAACTCTTTGCTAAAATGGTATTGAAATTTATCTATCCAATCTTGACTTTTACTATTGCTATCAAAAAATAATGCCAATGGTGTCATACACCCCCTTCCTAACCACAAGCTACACAGGGACGCTAACTGCGCAGGACAGTCTCTGTTGACATTTACAAGATAAGAATTTCGTACAGTTCCTTTGGGAATAAGGAATGTTTTTTCATTCTGAATAGTCGATTTTATCTTGTTCATAGTCTCATCGGAACCAAATGCAACAACAACATCAAACTCACTAAAATCTAATGAAAAATGTCCAGAATTATTTATCTCAGCAGACATAGTTGGAAAAAAAGATATAACTGCTTGCCATAGTTCATTTGTTTTTTTACGCATCACAGAAGAAAAATAATCATCGGAACGCAAAGAGGGTAAACGCAAAACTACAGATATGGCGTCACTTCTCGCTGCGATCAAAAAAGGAAATAACCAAGGAATAGGTGTATTTGCAGAGGAAATAATCAAAATCTTTTTTTCGTTAAATTGATTTAGAACTGGAATATTTTCATGGCAAGATTGAGCAACGATAGAAAGATCAAATAAAGAATCATCGTCCCAATGATATGTGAATTTTAAATACTGAAGGAGCCCTTCCACCGAGAAATGAGTGATTGAGGGACAAACAAAAACTTCATCGGACTTGGTAGGAAATTTTTCTTCACTTTTTGAAGAATAATCAGTGTAAAACTCACTAACGTTTAGACTACAACCTTTTATGGAAGCATCTGGAGCTCTACCAAGCAACAAAAACTCGCGATCTCCACAAACAGTTCCCACATCTTCTGTAATAATTGTCGGCCAAGAGTTTTCGTTCGTACTGTCAAAAAAAGCCAAAAAACCCGATTGATTCAATTGTAATGATTTCTGTTTTTGTAAATCAAGTGCAAAGGGATACATTGTGGAGTGACAGATGAAATAACCATCATGTGGCGTATGCGCAGACCACGCTTGAGAAGAAAGTTCGCACATTCCATACTCTGAAAAGAACTTGTAGCTTGATACACCAAAAAAATTATTGAAAAGGTCCTTGGTTTCCTGCACAGAGTACGCACGCGTTCGGCCTTTTGTCCCTCCGGTATCAATGAGTGAAATTGAAAGCCTCTGAAAATGAATTCGACATTCTTTTTGAAATCGAAAATTTTCAAACAAACATAATTTCAAATGATGGAAAGTAGTGCCAAAAATAATAACTTCTGTATGATTGGCCATGGAAGACAGGGCTTCCAAAAAATTTTCAACAGAATTTTCGATATTGCACCAATGAATACAAAGTCCCTCTTCTTGGAACATGGAAATCATTGCAGACAATGAACTTGTTGGCCAATTTTGCGGAGGAGGCACCAAAGATAGAACTATTGTTGTCTCTATGCAAAAGTTATGTCTGCGAAGAAAGGATCGAAATCCTTCAGCAGAATTTTTTTTGTAAGTTCTGAGACCTTCCGATGAAAATGCGTGTTGCGATCGTTTGTTTCCAGAACTGCCACTGGATTGAAAAATTTTTGCAGGATTTTGGTCAGAAGAATAAAGAAAAAAATCTCTAAAACAACGAATAGGCAAAAAAGGAAGATCCAACTGCCATGATGAAATATAAATACTCACAAAAAAAGAAGAAAGTCCTGGGACAGCCTTTTCTAATTTTTCTCTTTTTGTCTTTAATGAATGAACAATTTGCGGAATTAACATGACTTTTTCTCAATCTCCTTCGCTAAAAATCAGAAAAATTATCACACAACTAAGCAAATTTCTACAAGAAATTTTTGGAGAAAATCTTTGTTTATTTTTTCAACATGGCGAAACAAAAAAATGGACCTACCCTGACCATCATCATTTCCTTGTCACAGAATCATTACCACAGACACTTCAAAAAAGTATTCCCACGGACTGGACTGACTTCCACTTTCTGGCAAAAAAAGATAAAAAGAAATGGGATAACTATAACCAATCAAAATTTTTAAAAAAAATGAATAAGCAAACGTTAAGGCACACATTTTTCTTAGCACCTTACCAAGGCGTAGAAGAAGATAAACAGGTCAGTTCAGAACCCTACTTTTTCGAAGACTTTTCCTATGCTATAAAGATACGCTTAAAAAATGATAAAATAAAATGCACTGTAAGTGGACCCAAAAATAATCAAAACCTTTTGAAGTATTTGAGAAAAAAAATTCGTGCTATTTTGAACAATCAAGAGAAAAAAAACTTAGAAACACACAAATGGCCTTTGTTCCAAT
This sequence comes from Pseudomonadota bacterium, assembly GCA_027490595.1. GTDB lineage: Bacteria > Bdellovibrionota_B > Oligoflexia > Silvanigrellales > Silvanigrellaceae > Silvanigrella. Next base: position 2,665 of record JAIXXU010000188.1, on the reverse strand, counting down.
GGAAAATTTCTTCAAATCTTGCTTCATCTCTCAAAACACTGAAGAATGAACTCATTGCAGGGAACTGCTATCTTGCAAATTTTACACAAACACTTTTCTTTCAAAACGAATTGTTTCCTTCTTTAGAGTTATTTTTAACAAGATGGTTTGAAAAGCAAACGCAGTTTGGAGTATATTTTCAAAATAAGCCTTATGGTCTGGCAAGCTTTTCTCCTGAACGCTTTTTGCTCACGTCTAACAACTATATTCTTTCCCAGCCAATCAAAGGAACCCATCTCATTGAAGAAAATGAGCCCTTAAAAAAATCAATTGCTAAGTTGTGGAAAAATAAAAAAGAAATCTATGAAAATACCATGATTACTGACCTTATAAGAAATGATTTTAATTCCTTTTGCTCACCAAATAGCGTAAAAGTTTATAAGCCTTTTGAGATTTTTAAATCAGGAAAATTACTTCAAATGCAAACGACTGTCGTAGGAAAAAAACCCAAACACATAGGTTGGGGTAAAGTTTTTTCGTATCTTTTGCCAGGCGGCTCAGTAACGGGTACACCCAAAAAAAATGTTTGCCAGTTTATACGAACACAAGAAGAACACGCACGAGGCTTTTATACAGGTGTAGCTGGCATTATCGATGCCAAAGGCAATATAAATTCCTGCCTACTCATCAGAAGCTTATTTCAGAGCCCAAGAGGAGTCTATGCAGGCGTTGGTGCTGGAATTACAACACTTTCTAACATAAAAAAAGAAACCCTTGAGTTCAAAAATAAATTGAAATCATTTCTGGACGCTTAAATGACATTACTAATTATTGATCATCACGATTCTTTTGTTCTTAACTTGGCAAATTGGTTTCAATATTATTATAAAAAACAAACCATCGTTTTAAGCTATTCTGACTTACCCGACCACTTCAACAAGATAAAAAAGAAAATAAATGGAGTGGTTTTTTCACCCGGTCCAGGATTACCAGAACACTATGTTAGATCTTTAAATTTTTATGGACAAATTCCCGCGGATATTCCCATACTTGGAGTATGTTTAGGACATCAACTTTTACTAAACTACTGGGGTGCAACACTTGAAAAAATCTTGAAGGTTCCCTGTCATGGAGTCCAAATATCACACAGACAAGATATCAAACCTAGGTTTTTTCCCTCTACCAAACTAGACGGTCCAGTGGTATTTTTTAATTCTTGGGTAGTCAAATCCAATGACAATGTGTTTAAACATTCCTTTGACTCTCTTTGGAGTAGACATGGTTATTGCCTTATGGCTGAGCACAAATTCAGACCGCAGGTTACTGTACAATTTCATCCTGAAAGTTTTGCAAGTCCTGCCGGTCATTCCATACTCAAAATGTTTTTGAAGGCCGTCCACAAATGATTGGAAAAATATACACCTGCTTATTCGTCGTACTTGTGATAGCTTCTTTTGGATATCAAAGATACTATCTGATGCAATCACAAATCGAATTTAATGCTCAACTTATGGCTGAAAATAGTGTAATACCAACAATAACTGCGAAAAATTTTCAGTCAATTTCTTATCTTAAAGCCAGTACTAGGTCCTCATTTTCAGGAAATGAGTTCATTTATTATTCCGATCAACATTTTGAAGCTCAGGGGAATCTTTTTTATCAAGAAAACCTCCCACACGTGAAACAAGATGACTATCTCTCCAAAGATCACATTGAGCTTCATACACAAAAAGCCAATGGGGAATTTAGACAAAGCCCACAAGATACGAACAAGGGTCTTGAAGCAAAGCTACATCTTCATGAAGTTTATTTCCCCCATTTTGTTCATTTCAGCTTTAACGACAACATAGGCAGTGCAAGTCACGTTTATTTTAATGCTGAAAAAAGAATTTTGACCACAACTGACCCTATTGAATCAGCAGGACCCGCGGGAAAAATCAAAGGTATTGGTTTCATGTATAAACTAGACGACGGTGAGTTTCATTTTAATTCAGACGTGGAAGGAGAAATGATACCAACAATGCTGCGAGGAGAAAAATCATGAACTTCATCAAAATGATCGTTGGACTAAGTTTATTATTTTCCTTTTCACCCTGCTATGCAGACTTTGATAATCTTATACCTGATACAACTGCAGAAAGAATCCAAAAGAAAGAAAAGACTGAAGCGGAGCAAACTAAAAAAATACCTGCAAAAAAAAACGAGTTAACCCCTACGGGAAAGCATCCGGATAAAAAGCCGAAAAAAAAATTAGCCCCAGAAACCGCCGAAAAAAACAAGCAAAAATCATTGATTGAAAAAGAATTTGGAGAACACGATAATAATGCGCCCATACATTTTTCTGGTCAATATGCAGAAGGCTCAAGAAAAACTGGAATTTTAAATTTAGTTGGAAACACCGTAATCATTCAAGATGATACCACCTTAAAATCTAATAAAGCTCAAATTTTTGCTCAACCAGGCATGAACGAAAACGACAAAAAAAGAAAATTTCAAAGAGCCTTAGCCATTGGCAATGTTCGTATATATAAAAAAAATTCTTCAAATACGCCTGAAATTAAGGCTACGGGAGATTCAGCTGAGCTACTTGTGGAAGAAAAAATTTTAACACTCAAAGGCCATGCAAAAATTTGGAGAGGCGATGAATACCTTAATGCCAACATCATTAAAATAGATTTAAAAACCG
>JAIXXU010000098.1 GCA_027490595.1 Pseudomonadota bacterium | reverse complement strand
GGGAACATGCGCTTACATTGAGCAAGCACTTCGAGATCATGGCCTAAAAACAGGATTGTATACATCACCGCACTTAGTTAACCCTCAAGAGCGCATTCGTATCAATGGCATTCCTGTCCAAGAAAAAAACTTGGTATCCGCGATAGAAAAAGTGAATGCAGCCGTTGAAAAATATCTTCCCAATGCTTCTTTTTTTGAAATTCTCACCGCTGTCGCTTTGATCATTTTTAGTGAAGAAAAAGTGGATTTTTTAGTCTGCGAAGTAGGGCTGGGCGGACATTTTGATAGTACAAATGCCTTGGCACCGTGTGTCAGTATTCTTACCAGCGTTTCCCTAGAGCACACGGATATTTTAGGAAAAACACTGTTACAAATAGCCTCCGATAAAAGTTATATTGCTCGCAGAAACCTACCCTTTGTTGTTGGAAATTTGGATCCCGAAGCATTGGAGGGCGTTAAAGCAACTATTCAGAAAATTGGTGCAAACTTAATTTTTTGTGAGACAAACCAACTGCCAAATAAATATCTTGCCCTAAAGGCTCTAGACTACATTTTTGCTTTTTTAAACGTAGAACCTGATCCTTCAATCATAAAAAATGCGATTTCTCAAACGTTTTGGCCAGGACGTTTTGATGTCCGAAAAATGATGGGAAAAACTGTTATTTTTGACGCGGCACACAATAGTGCAGGAGTTGATTATTTTCTAAAACAATACCAACAGTCAAACTTTGCAAATCAAAAATGTATTATTTTGTTTTCAAGCCTAAAAGATAAAGACTGGCAAAATTCAATTGTAAAATTGTTATCCACTGCTCATTTTATTGTGGTAACCACATTCGCATCAGAAAGAGCCGTTACAAAAGAGAATTATATCGACTTTATAAAATCCATCCATGAAAGAGAAAAAATTATATTGGTCAGTGATTTTGAAATGGCACTTGAGAAATGTTTTGCTATGGCTAAAAATAATCACATTCTTATTACTGGCTCCCTTGCATTTTTAGGAACAGTTATGGAAAGACTAAACGTTGAGGTGTTTCCTTCGTGAAAGGCATAACTAGTTCGTCTCTATTTTTTATAGCACTTTATTGCTCTTTTCATGCCTATTCCAAAACAGAAAATTCAAATAAAACATGGTTATTGCCAAATTCTATTTGGTATGACGCAAAAGAAGTCACCGGAATTCGCGGAGAGGGTTACCTCAAGCTTGAGGGAAATGCCACGTTGCTTTTAGGAAATATCTATATAAATGCTGAGCGAATTATTATATACCAAAAGCAAAATTTAATGACAGCAGAAGGCCATGCGCGCATTATTTATGACCGAGAAAAAGCAGTGGCATCAAAAATAGTTCTTGATTTAGAAACAAAACAAGTACGTATGGACAACGCACAAGTAATTGCAGATCCCGACGCCACCGAAGACGAAGTAAACAAAAAGGCGTTAGGACTTTCTAAAGCAGAAGTTGCCTTTGACGAGGCCAGAAACACACGAACAGAAGAATTAGAAAATGAATTAAAAAGCTTACGCATTGATTATTCTAACTTACTAAACCTATTAGAAATAGATCCTGCAAGCAAAAGTTTATTGGAAAAAAAAGATCTTTTAAAAGGAAGATATGCCCAGCTTTTAGCTCGATATACACGCACACAATTTCAACCAAATTTATATCTTGACACCCTTCCTCCTAAAGAACGGGAGAAATTTCTAAAACGCAGAGAATCCGTAAAAAAATTTAACTCAGAAAATCCTGAACTGACCAAGCAAATCATGAATTTTAATTACGTTCCCGGGTATATTAAAATTTCAGCCTCAAGAATTTTCCAAAAAGATCCTCATACATTTCAGTTAAATAATGCCATTATTTCTCCCTGTCACTGTAGCGCCATGGGAGAACCACCTATATTTGGATTTACAAGCCAAAATGCTGTTATAGATGTAGGAGATGACATTACCCTTCAAGGAACAACCATTGATTTCTTTTCTATCCCCGTTATTTATGCGCCTTGGTTCCGCGTATCCATTAAAAATCAACGAGAGTCAGGTTTTCTTTATCCAAGTGGATATGCAAGTAACAATGCTGGACAATCCGTTTCGATTCCGTATTACCTCACGTTAGGAAAACACGCTGACACTACCTTTACGTACAGTAATTTTAGTACAAGAGGTTCACATTTTCAAAGCGAAACAAGAGTACAATTATTTGATGGAGAAAAGTTTCAATCCTCTTCAGGACAAACACTTACTGACAATGGATTATACTCATTTACTCAATTTATCTCCGATAAAAAATATAAGAATGATTGGAAGGAGAATAACAATAAAATCAATCAGGCTATTTCACAAAACCCTAGCCAATACAACATTTATAATTCTTTCAGGGGCCCTAGTGAAAATAATCGTTGGTACAACGAAGAAAGCTTAAATATTCCATTATCAAACTGGGGAGCCATAAAAACCAATGGACAATTTGTAAGCGACAATACCTTCTTGGCAGACTATTCTCCGAGTAGTATTATCGACCCTACAAGTGCTGTGCGCGGAGATACAACTCCTTCCTCACGTCGATTTTTAACGCAGGAAATAGACGGTGAATTTTATGGGAATAATGTTATCCTTTCAGCTCAAGCTCAACAATATCAAGATTTATTTGCAGAATCTCAAAATAATATTCCCTTCAGATTTCCTAAAATGGAATTCACACTGTTGCCAAAACGTTACTTTAACCTACCATTTTCATACTCGCAGGAGACAGAATGGGAAAATGTAGGACAAAAAGGAACTCAAACCTACTTACCAATAGCAGCCAACTTTGCCCCAGGAGAAACTCCCTATATTCAAGGAAATCGTCTTTATTCTTCTTCACAAGTAACACTACCTTTGTCGTTTCATAGATATTTTAATACGTCAATATCTGCTTCAGCAACAATAATTCAATATAACTTGCCAGCATCAAATCAGCAGATCGCCTCTAATCCTATGGAAGAATATATGCAATATTCTTTTCATGCGGACGTACCTTTTTCTGCTGAGTTAAATCGCAATCCAGAAAAAAACAATACAAACGCCCATATTTTTCAACAGTTATTCACACCTTTTGTTGATTTTAATTACATTCCCAATGTTTATCGAGAACGAAACTTTCCCAACACATTTATTTCTTGGTATGCAGCGGACACCGTGGCTAGCAAAGCTGATATGGTTGCAGGGATAAACACCTCATGGAACATCAAACATAAAATTTACCAAAAACAACCAGGCCCTTTGAAAAGATTTTATCTTGGAGAAGATCTTCCCGTTGCTGACCTTCGTGAACTTGCTCTTGTTGCAGAAGAAAAAAATATTGCCCT
>JAIXXU010000164.1 GCA_027490595.1 Pseudomonadota bacterium | reverse complement strand
GTGCTCTTCCGATCTACGATAAGAAACCTGAGGTTTGCCTACGTTGGCACCAACTTTAAACTCCCTTAAGAGCCTATCCACAATAATTTGAAGGTGAAGTTCGCCCATACCTGCAATGATTGTTTGACCAGTTTCTTCACTTATAGAAACTTTCAAAGAAGGATCTTCCTGCATCAGACGCTGAAGGCTTTGTTGCAATTTATCAATATCACCACTACTTTTTGGCTCAATAGCCAAAGATACAACTGGCTCAGGGAATTTCATAGATTCATAGGCAATAGGATGGAGAGGCGCGCATAGCGTATCACCAGTTGTAGCAAATTTAAGTCCCACAAACGCTACTATGTCTCCAGCATGAGCTGTATGAAGCTCCTCTCTATCGTTAGCATGCATACGAAGTATTTTTGTAACTCTCTCTTTTTTATTTTTAAGAGTATTCAAAAATGCATCCCCTACTTTGACCGTTCCGGAATAAATACGAACGAAAAATAAGGCGCCAACAAAAGAATCAGACATTATTTTAAAGACAATTCCTGAAAAAGGAGCCTCCGGAGTCAGAAGACGCTCTTGCCCCTCAACAACGCCTTCTATGTCAACACCCTTAGCAGCAGGCAACTCAGTTGGAGCTGGAAGGTAATCAATGACACCATCTAAAAGAAGTTGAATTCCCTTGTTACGAAAGGAAGTTCCCATGAAAATAGGAACCACTTTTAAATTTATCACAGCCTGGCGCAGGGCTTTTTTTAACATCTCTGGGGTAACGGAGGTATCTGACAAAACAGCTTCTGCAAGGCTATCATCAAAGTCTGCCAAATTTTCAATCAATTCTTGTCGTTGTATCTCCGTGTCATCGAGAAATTCTGAAGGAATATCTACTTGTCGTGGCTGAGCATCCTTGTCATCACTGTCCCAAATCCAAGCTTTTCGCTCAACAACATCAATAATACCTTTAAATTGTTGTTCACTCCCTAGGGGAAGTTGAATCAAAACAGCATTTGCAGCGAGCTTTTCTTTCATTGAGTTCAAACACATCAAATGATCCGCGCCCACTTTGTCCATCTTGTTTAAAAAGGCAATGCGAGGAACATGATAACGATCAGCTTGCCGCCAAACAGTTTCTGACTGCGGCTCAACACCATTGGCAGCATCAAAAACGGCGACAGCGCCATCCAAGACGCGCAAAGAACGCTCGACTTCAATAGTAAAATCCACATGTCCCGGGGTATCAATCAAATTGATACGAATCCCTTTCCACGATGTTGTGGTAGCTGCTGAGGTTATTGTTATCCCTCTTTCTTGCTCCTGAATCATCCAGTCCATAATAGCTGTGCCTTCGTGCACCTCTCCAAGCTTATGGCTTTTGCCCGTATAATAAAGAATACGCTCTGTAGTGGTTGTTTTACCCGCATCTATATGGGCCATAATCCCAATGTTACGAAGATTCTCTAACTCTAAATGATGACTTGATACAGAGTTCATAATGCCAAAACCTATCAATGAAAAAATGAATGATATTTGCCTAAAGTAGAATCATATTTTTTAAAAACACTTTTAAACCAAGGTACAAACGATCCTACGCGACCTTGAGACGTATCGTATAATGCCTGAACAACATCGCCTCTATCATAGACAATTCCATAAAGATAGCGACGAAAAACGCCCTCTTTAGAGATAAAGAAAAGGGCTGCAGCATGGGAGTAATTTCCTTCATCATCTCGCTCATAAAAAAAATTCAAATTATTTGCCAAAGCAACAATTGAATTCTCCTCTCCCACATAAAAATTCCAAGGTGCATCAGGCTTTCCAAGTTTATCAAGCCAGATTTCCCTCGTTCGTTTTGCAAGAGAAGGAGAATCCGTAGGATCAATACTGATGGTAGCTACATTATAGCCATTGCCTATCGCTGGTTTTACGAGGCGGAAAACTTCCGCCATATTCAAAAATTGATAGGTACACATTGTTGTACATCTGTAATAATTAAGAGATAAAATCAATACATCATTTTTACCAATCATATCTTTCAAAGTTTTTAAATGATTGTTTTGATCTTTAAATGATAAATTTAGATCAATTTTTTCACCAAGTTTTTCATAAATTTCATTAGGATTTTTAGTTTTAGGATCAAGTCCAAAGGCAGTATTTTGAATAAAAAATGCAATAAAATAAAAAATAAAATAATTCATATTTCTCACCATGTTTTTTGTTAATTTTTAAAACTGAGAGATTATTTCAGACAATAACTTCACATTATCTATTGGTGTTGTTTGAAGACATCCATGACCTAAATTAAAAATATAACCATTTTTAAAATTTTTACCTAGATTGAGACATTTGGATGCTTCTAATTCTAGGAGGTCTTTTTCCGCATATAAAAGCATGGGATCAAGATTTCCCTGAAGGGAAATCTCAGTATTGGAAAAACGATCACATACCTGTTCAAAATTTTGCCTCCAATCAACACTGAAAACAGATGGAGATATTTTCTCAACTTCATCATACAAAGCAGCACCTTCTCCCATATAAACAATCACGGGGCAAAGCTTTTTTATTTCTGCAGTAATTGTTTTCAAGTAAGGGGTACAAAATTCAGAATAAAAAGAAGCAGGGATAGCACCAGACCAACTTTCAAAAAGTTGAACTACCTCACAACCTGCTTGAATTTGCATTTTTAAGTAAGAAATTGTTGCTTTTGTAATGACACTCATCAGACGATGAAAAAGTTTAGGATAGCGGAATAGAAAAGTTTTTGTCTCTAAAAAGTTTTTTTTCGTACTTCGTCCCTCAATCATGTAGCTTGCAACGGTGAAGGGAGCCCCAGCAAAACCAATCATCGTTTGAAAATCTGCTAACTGAGGTTTTACCAATGATATTGTCTTTGCAACATAAGCTAAATTTTGAACCCACTGTTCTATAAATTCAACACGCTCTTCTATTTCTTGGATATCTTGTTCTGTTCTGATTGCTTTATCAAATACAGGACCTTCATTTTCTACAAATGATAAAGAAAGTCCTAAAGAGTCCGGAATCAGAAGGATATCAGCATATAAAATTGCACCGCTTAAAGAATTAAAACGGCGAAGTGGCTGCATGGTAATTTCAGAGGCAATAGAAGGACTTTTAAACATATCAATTGTTTTATGTTTGCTCCTTATTTCCCTATATTCTGGAAGATATCTCCCTGCCTGGCGCATAAACCAAAAAGGTACTTTTACCGTTTTTTGTCCTAAAGCAGCCTGCAATAAAATTTTTTTCATCACGTCCTCATAAAAGTTCAGGATTATGACCTTCAAGATGGGAAACTACTTTCTTCACATCCTGGCTCCTACTCAGAGGCATCACCAAAACGGAGTCCTTCGTGGCAACAACAGCAACATCTTCCATACCAATAACAGAAACAAAGGGACTGGAACTATGAACAACACTATTTTTTTTTTTTTTTTTATAAACATAGCCTGAAATTGTATTGCCCTGGGTATCAAGGCTAAAACATTCACGAACAGCTGCCCAAGAACCAACATCATTCCAATCGAAATTAGCAGGAACACAGGCCACATGACTTGTATTTTCGATAAAGCCAGTATCAATAGAAATATTTTCTAACTGAGCATAAGCCTCTTCAAATTCTGGGGTACCAGACATTTGGACAACTTCAGCAATTTTGGGTTGAATATGAGAAAAGGCGTTCCAGAACGTCTCCGTTTTCCAAACAAAAATACCTGCGTTCCACAAATATTTTCCAGTACGAAGAAGTTGTTCAGCAGCTGCCTGGTTGGGCTTTTCTCGAAAACTTCTGACGCTATACCCACAGGCTTGAACCTCTGCTAGCTTTTGAGGAGATAAAATTTGACCATCTACGTCTAAGGGAAGACCAGTCTCTATGTAGCCAAAACCCGTAGCCGGGTAGCTTGGCTGAATTCCAATGGTTACAAAAAAGTTTTGTCTGGCTAATTTAATTGCTTCTAAGACTGTCTGCTCAAAGGAGCGCACATTTTGAATGGAGTGATCTGATGAAAGAACGACCATGATAGATTTTGGATCTTTTTTGTAGAGTTCCCAGGAACAATATGCAATGGCAGCCGCTGTATTCCTCGCTTTTGGTTCGATTAAAATATTAGAAATGGAACTACCTACCTGAGCACGGCAGAGCTCTTCCTGACCTTTTGCAGTGATTAACCAACGATTATCCGGTGGT
>JAIXXU010000184.1 GCA_027490595.1 Pseudomonadota bacterium | reverse complement strand
GACTTTATTTTGATATTTTATCTTCTGAACAAAAGCTGAAAAATGATGTGGGTCTTGTCCAATATTTAGTTCAGAAAGAGTCATCTGAGTTTGTCAGTAATTGTGCAATTAACCTATCTGTTGCCAGATCTTTTTTAGATAGTTTTTTTCTTGTAAAAGCTTATTCTTCGGATAATGACAATGAATCTCCTGCTCACGAGTTCTATAAATTTATCGACAATAAAAGTACTTTTAAAGCCTCAGTCCGAACAACCAGCGAAGGTCTTCCGTTGTTTGAAATTCAACAAGAAAAATGTTCTTTTGACATAACATTTCAAGACAGAATGACAGAATTAAACAATTTTGATGTCTTAAAAAGTATCATTGATATTACTAAACAATACAAAAATGTGGCTGATGGTGAACGTGTTCAGGTTTTTGATAATGTTTCTAAAGAATTTGACAGCCGCTTGAGAGTCGTACCTCAGGAAAACTCTGATGATAGTCCTGTGGAAACTAACCCTGATGACAGTCTTGTGAAAGCAGACACTGAGCTTGTGAAAAAGCAAGGTGGAAATGCTACGTATTCTCTCAAACAACGCCTTGTTGCTGGCGGAGTTGCTTATCTTGGTGTCGATCTTATTTTCGATGCGCCTGCTTTAGCAGGCAATCTTCAAGGGAGCAGCTCGTCATTACCCAAAAATATTCCCGCGGGCTCTCCCGAGTTTCAAGGAAAAGTGATGCCCACCGAAGTAGGTGTTGCCATGATTTTGCCCGGCATGTTTGCGTTTGTAAAAATGTTATCGGACTCAGGCATGGGCTACCGTTATAAACTACAACAACAGCTTTTGACGTTGGTATTTAGAATTTCCATGCAGCACAAAGACGAGAATGGCAACGAAGTTAACAAAATAGAATTCAAAAAACTTTCCAGCGATACCAGACAGGAAATAAAGTCTCTTTTATTGGATGGAGATAAAACGGGATTCCCACCTTTTTCCATTGATGATTTTTATAGCGCATCCAAACTTTTTGATAGTCAACCTGTTTCTGAAACAAAACCTATAACCTCTAAAGATATTGAGATGTGTGTTCCGAAAGCCATGTCTTTTTATAAAAATAAATTAAATGTACTAAAAAAGACGAATACTTCCTTGACTGCAGTTGAAAAAGTAAATCACATAAAAGATTGTTTCGTGCAGGCTCTAGGATTAGGGGCAAACAATAACTTGCCTGAAAATTTTCTTTATCTCCTCATGAGTACAACATTTAAATTTTCTAACCGCTCCTGGTTTTCAAAACGCAGATTTTGGGGCACAGGACTTGATCATGTTTTTATGAGTGTGGACCTTGAAACTCAAAAAGAAATTGTCAAACAGCTAAAAGCAACTGTTTACTCAGAAAATCCGCAGCAGGCTCAGGTGTTTCTTCAGCCTCTCACCAATAAAAATGGTCAGAAAGTTACAGTAACTAACAGATTTACTGGCAAAGAAATTCATGAAGCCATTGCTATGATGCACAAAACAATAGCAGAAACACCATGGCGCGATAGGCATCACGGTGCTGAAGTGAGTAGCTTTTTGATGTTTGACATTCTCACCAGTGAATTTAATTCTGATGAGCAAAAACTTTTATTGACGATGCTTTCTCATTCTCTTGGTCAAAAAGAGTGGGGTAGTTTTTTTAAGGGGCGTGTCAGTCGATTTTCTCCAGGCATTATGAAGGCGATAAGTTTCCTCTACGTTGTTGCAGCTATTGTCACGTTATGTCTTCTTCCAATTCCTTCTGTCTCTCTTTTGTGTTTGGTGGGCATAGGAGTTCTAACCGGTGCTATTGGTGCAACAACTTTTGGTATTGTGGGTCTTTATTGTTGGTGGGGAGCTTCTGCCTCACACAAAAGTAAAGTAAAAATGGTACAGGCGGGCTTCAATGTAGTTGATGAGGCCAACAATTATCCTGTTTACACGTTTGAGTCTTCTCCAAAACAAGCGAATACGGAGCAAGCGAATATCAATGATAGCCCCAATGATAAGCAAATTGTTCATTATCTGAATGAATTGCATAAGAATCTCGATGATTTAAAATACGATAGTGAACCCAGTACTTTTAGAAATGGAATCGCGAGCATCAAAAATAATCTCCTTAAATTTAAACAATGGGGTATTCTTGATTATATTCTTGAGCTTTCCCATGGTTCTAAAGATCCTATTATTTTGCAGATCACTCAAATTTTTGAAAAGCGTATTGAACGCAAGGAATTCCAAAAAGATGCCAATAAGCTGCGTGACTCTCTCGACGACTTGCTCGTTTCTCTTTTTGACACTTCCAATGAAGCGTTGAATGTTGGCTATGTTGAAAAAACAAAGACAGAATTTGCAAACAAGAATATGACTTGTCCTGACGAGTTTTTTGGCGAAGAGAAGTTCCGTTTGTTCTGGTCTTGCGGTTTGCGAGAGCTTGGTGGAGATCCTACCGATAGCTTCGTCAATCCTCGGGATATTTTTATTTTTAGTTTGCGTTGTCGTGCTTGGATCAAACAAGTTTCTAATACCGATAAAAAACTTGAGGAAAAATTAAAAAAAGAGTTCGAGCGTGTACTTGTTACTGCTGAAAAGGACAAAGGCAGTCCTCTTTTCTATTTACAAAGGCGCAACCCAACAACGTATCACTGTCTTAGAACAGGCATGAGGTTTTTGGCCAACATGATTTTCGGTGGCCTGGTTTCCTTTAGCGCGCCTGGTGTGGCCTCTGAACTACCTGGTGCCTTGTCTAATCTTGCATACATAAGTAGCTCTTCCCAACTTTACAATGGCTGGGCAATTCCAATGACCGGTCTTGATTTCTTATCCAGAAAGCTTGCCGAGCGCCTTGAATACTCAAGTAAAGCGAAATATTACCATTGTTTACGTACCATTTACGACTCTGGTGCTTGTACAGGTGAACAAAAAAAGACAAAAAAAATGCTCAAATCCCTTGGCAAGTATGATAAAAAAACAGCCATTCAAGGTACCGAGAATGATAAGTTTAAGTTGACAGAAAGTTTTAAAACCGAGCTTAACTATAATCTGGAAACTGTTGGCAAAGACAATGGTACCAACTACTTCAAGGAAGATTTTAATTTTGTTTCAGAATGTACAAAGCCCCTGCAAACAACGGTTCAAGTGAACCTCGCAGTTCATGAAGGAGTTTGTAAGCTACTAAGGGAACGTTTTGAGCTGATTAAACTCTCTAGCCTTGCAGATAAAGAACAAATTAGAATTGCATACATGAGAATTCTTTCTCTAATTATATCTGCAAGTCAACAAGGTTTGAACAAAGTACTTGTTTACAACTTGTTGATGGAAATTTCGCAAGAATTTTGTGGCCAAGGAAAATATTCGAAAATATTGCGTATTAACTCTACGGGTGGGTACAGCAGGTATTTGTTACCTGATTTTGCTTTGGGTGCTTTATTGGCTTTGCCTGGTTTTGTAGAAAGTTTTTCGCCCAATACTTTTGCCATCAGTCCTTCGGATAGTGCAGCTGTTGGTACTGGTAAGTTCATGGCCGACGCCTCATTGCGTTTGTCCGCTGGTACAATGTCTTTTGCGTTTTGGGCTGTAACCGTGGATATTGCACCTGAAAGTAGAACTGGTTCTTGGCGCGCATGCCAAAGTGTCATGAAAATTGTCATGTCTCTATTGGCGCCCACTGAAAATGATTACACTCAATATCAGGAGCTTTTGAAAAAAAATCGGGAATCTTTGAATAGTCAACGTAACGCTCAGGTAGCACCAGCTCCTTTAGATAGCAATCCAGTTGAATTACCAGCTCTTTCAGCTAGCAATTCAGTGGATTCGCCAGCTCCTGAAAATCAGAATGTTAAGGTTGAAGTTGAGGATACAAAAAAGACTCATGATTATTGGAAACAACAATTCTACAGCATTCACACCTCTTCTTCTAAAATTTGGACCTTTTGGGATTTGAGAGATACCAAGTCCAAAAAACTTTGGGACGAATGTATAAAAGAACAAAAAAAGCAAGAAGAACATCCAACAGTTGCGTCTGCTGGATAAACGCTTGCTATACTTATTTAATGATTTTAATTTCTGACTATACTTCTCATTTGTCTGACATTTTTGAAGTGTAGTCTATTTTTTTTGTGGGTAAATTTTGGAACTGGTTTCTAAATTATTTTTGATACATTAGAATGATCTAAATCAAGATTAATAACAAAGGAAGAGTTATGTCCAATCATTCAAAATGCCCTTTTTCTTTTAAAGTGAATACTAATTCTAGTAATAATAATCAAAGTAATAAAGAATGGTGGCCCGAACAACTCAATTTATCCATTCTTCATCAACAGTCATCTTTAAGCAATCCAATGGGAAATATTTTTGATTACGCCAGTGAATTTGATCGTCTTGATTTACAGGCTGTTATTGAAGATCTGCATAGTTTGATGACAGACTCTCAAGAATGGTGGCCTGCAGATTTCGGTCACTATGGACCTTTGTTTATTCGCATGGCTTGGCATGCGGCGGGTACGTATCGAATTCATGATGGACGCGGCGGTGCAGGAACCGGTGCGCAAAGATTTGCACCTTTAAATAGCTGGCCTGACAACGTTAATTTAGACAAAGCTCGCCGTTTGTTATGGCCTATTAAGAAGAAATATGGACGTAAACTATCCTGGGCTGATTTATTTATTCTCACTGGAAATGTTGCTTTGGAATCCATGGGGTTTAAAACTTTAGGATTTGCGGGGGGAAGAGAGGATATTTGGGAGCCAGAGGGAGATATCAATTGGGGTTCTGAAACAACTTGGCTTGGCGATAAAAGGTACAGTGGCGATCGTGAACTTGAGACTCCTTTAGCTGCTGTGCAAATGGGACTTATTTATGTGAACCCAGAAGGTCCTAATGGAAATCCTGACCCTTTAGCTTCTGCCAGAGACATCAGAGAAACATTTAAAAGAATGGCCATGAACGATGAGGAAACTGTGGCTCTTATTGCCGGTGGGCATACTTTTGGAAAATGCCATGGAGCTGGGCCAGCATCCCATGTGGGACGTGAACCTGAAGCTGCATGCCTCGAAGAACAGGGCTTAGGTTGGAAAAATAGTCTAGAGAGTGGCAGTGGGCCATATACAATTTCCAGTGGCATAGAAGGGGCGTGGACCTCAACTCCGACACAATGGGACAATAGTTACTTTAAAACACTTTTTGGTTACGAATGGGAGCTAACTAAAAGCCCTGCGGGTGCCTTGCAATGGAAACCTAAGGAAGATGCTGGAAAAGATACTGTTGTTGACGCTCATCGAGCATCCATAAAACATCAACCCATGATGACCACTGCTGATATGGCATTGCGTGTGGATCCTATTTACGAACAGATATCATTGCGATACTTAAATAATCAAGAAGAATTTTCTAAAAAATTTGCGCAGGCTTGGTTTAAACTTACCCATCGGGACATGGGGCCACGAACCCGTTATTTAGGCTCCCTTGTTCCTAAAGCTGAATTTATTTGGCAAGATCCTATTCCAGCAGTTGATTATACTTTAGTTAATGAAGAAGATATTGATGCTTTAAAAAAAGAAATTATGTCATCCGGGCTATCTATATCACAACTTGTAAAAACAGCTTGGGCAAGTGCTTCTTCTTTCAGGAATAGCGATAAAAGGGGGGGAGCAAATGGTGCTAGAGTTCGCCTAGATCCCCAAATTAACTGGGAAGTTAATGAACCAATACATCTTGCAAAAGCAATTTCAGTATTAGAAACTATTCAACAAAAGTTTAATAAATCACAAATAGGCAACAAAAAAATATCTATGGCAGACATGATTGTTCTTGGAGGTTGGGCAGCAATTGAGGAGGCAGCAAAAAATGCTGACGTTTTGATTAAGGCTCCTTTTTTCCCTGGACGTTCTGATGCCTCGCAAGAACAAACCGATACCGAATCTTTTGCTGTACTAGAGCCTTTTGCTGATGGTTTTAGAAATTATGTAAAAAGTGGATTTGAATCTAAAGTAACAGAGCTTCTTGTAGATAAAGCTCAGCTTCTTAAACTTACTGCTCCAGAGATGACTGTTTTGTTAGGGGGATTGAGAGTTTTAAATGCAAACTTTAATAATTCATCACATGGAGTCTTTACAAAAAATTTAGAAATATTAAGCAATGACTTTTTTGTGAACTTACTAGACATGAATACAAAGTGGCAAAAATCTACAACTATAAAAAATATTTATGAAGGTGTAGACAGAATATCTGGACAAATAAAGTGGACTGCAACGGCTGCTGATTTAGTTTTTGGCTCTAATTCTCAGCTACGAGCTCTTGCAGAAGTTTACGCAAGTGACGATTCCAAACATATGTTTGTGCATTCCTTTGTGGGTGTTTGGTCAAAAATTATGAATTTAGATCGTTTTTAATTTTTTGATAAGTTCATGGTAAATATTGACACGAGCATCTGAGATGGCAGTATTTTTAGAGCTAGCTTTTTTTTTCT
Source organism: Pseudomonadota bacterium (assembly GCA_027490595.1). Taxonomy (GTDB): domain Bacteria; phylum Bdellovibrionota_B; class Oligoflexia; order Silvanigrellales; family Silvanigrellaceae; genus Silvanigrella. Next base: position 643 of record JAIXXU010000184.1, on the reverse strand, counting down.
AAATACACTTTTTCCTGAATGCCTAATTTCACTCGTAGAGAGCCAGCCAATTTCCTTCATGCAGAGCCACTGAATTTCCGTCATTGAGAGCCATAGGATTTCCCTGATGCGGAGCCACTTCCAATAAGTAAATGTTGTTTAGTTTTCAAAAACGATATTCCTTTCTTTTTATTTTTCAAAGAAACGAAGGATATGGCAGGGAGACGAACATCAATGAATAAAGTGAACGAAATAAAGAGATTGCTTGATTTAAAGCTATCAGATCGAGCTATTTTAAGGGCGGTACAAGTATCATGCAACCCAGTTGCATCAGTACGCCTTGGTAAACCCACTAGCGTGGAATCCACATCTTTTGAAATAGCTAAAGAAAAATGGCCTTCTTTAATTAACTGGGAGAAGCTTAATTCTGAATATCAGTCAGGCGTCACGCTGTTTGTGTTGTGGGAGGAGTTAAAGGAACCAAAACTTTTAGCAGTAAATTATTCAACATTTTGAAAGGTATTCAAGAAAAAATTTCCTAATATTCCGAAATCAATGCATAGAGTTTTTGCTCCGGGGAGCAGGATTGAAATTGATTATTGTGATGGTATTCCATTTTTTGAGCCTATCACAGGAGAGGTGATAAAAACTCAGTTATTTGTAG
>JAIXXU010000004.1 GCA_027490595.1 Pseudomonadota bacterium | reverse complement strand
CTAAACGAGAAACTTCAGAAAACTATTGAGGAAATTCTTGAGGCTGATGAAACAATTAAAGATTTACTAACGTTAGCTAAAGCAAGTGAAATAAGAACTTTAAAAGATCGAATATTGGGAGGTCTTAATCAGAGTCGAAACATCGAAGAGGATGGTTCTGAAAATGAGAAAGAAGAAGCTCATGTTCCTCCTCCTTTCCTTTCAGCATTGAAAGCCATGCAAGCTGAGGAGGTTAAGACTAGACTCTAATGCCAACACGGGAAGCACTGTCATCGACAGACGAACTGCCTTAATCTATCCCACGCTAACGTAACACATAGAATAGCATCAATCTTACTTCAGTGAGATTGCTTTCCTGCATAGATTTCAAAATTATCATCTTGGCCTAGATAAACTAAATTCTTGCGAATGTGATTTCCCGCCGCTAGTAGTTCTTTGGCTTGAGCCTCTTGTTTTACAAATGTTCTTTTTTGCAACAAAACCACCTCAGCACGAGCAGCATTGGCAAGAGTGAATTTTTGGAACTTGTTAGGCAAAAATACATAATTTAAACCATCAGTGGACACAGAAACTAATGGTTTACCATATAATTTTCCAGCGTAAGAAAGAGCCTCATCAAATGGTTTTTTGATGTTTTCAGCCTCATGAAAAAATGTATAGGGAAGTTTGGAAATTCCTTTGTTACTTTTACCAAGAACAACGCAGGAAAGTAAAAGGAAAATTACACTCAAATAAACCACAAATTTAGAACCAAATTTTTCCACATAAGAATATAATTTAATTAATCCTACAAAGGTCGACAAATAAACTCCAGGAAGCAAAAAAGCTGAATTGTACCAATGGAGCAAGCTTTTATCTTTTGTATCAGCCAAATAAAATATAATGGCGGGGCATTGAGCACATAGCCATTGCAAAGGATTCAAAAGTCCCAAATAGAAAAAAGCTTCATTAAAAATAAAAAAACCACTATCCAAAAAAGCACGCCAAACTCTAATGGGGTGAGTTAAGGCGTTGAAGAAAATTTGCCCCCAAGTTTGTCCCCAAGAACCCCAAAAGTCAGAAGCTCGTAAATGCGGATCAGCTCCCGCCCAGGGCATCACAAATTTTACAGCGAAAATAACATAAAGAATGCATAAACCCATGGAAAGGAATAAATTTCTTTTGGTTGATTTATTCAAAGGAAAAAAAGACTTAGGAAGAAAAAACAAAGAAAGAAGCTGAAAGAACAGGAAATAACCAGCATCTTGTCTCAGGCCTAAAGTAAATACTAATGGGATAAGAATAGCTGTGAATGAAACATTTTTAAGAAATAAAACCAAGACAATCAATGCACATGGTATGTAAAGAACCTCAAAATGTGAGGCAAGCATATTGGCATTTAAATATTTATTAGCAAAAAACAACGACAAACAAAAAATAACAAGTGAAAACTTAACAAATGGTTTGAACTTTTTTTCTTCTATTTTGTGAAGAATGAAGGTACAAAAAATAATGGTTCCAAAAATAGCAAAAACATTACAAATAAAAACTAGGGTTAGCTGAGACGAAAACCAGGAGAAAAACGGCGCAATCACAAGCAAAGAGGGCGTAAAATGTTTTGCCAAATGCCATATATTCCAGTCATCTACCCAAAAAAATTTTCCGTGAGCTGTATTTGCCAGAAAAGAAGAAATAAGACCTAAATCATAGTATTCGAAAAAGCCCTGATCAAACAAAATAGCTGGGATGACAATAGCCTTAAGAAAGAAGAACACAGAAAATAGAATTAAGAGGATTTTGGAATTCATGCTTTTACTCCGCAGATGCTGTCTGTACTATTTTTTTTGTGACCTTAGCTTTTTTTAAGACTCCTTTGGCGCGTGTTTTTTTTTCTTTTGGAGTATCCACCTCACCAAGTAAAGCTTTTCTAGAAACAAATTTAAACTCAAAATTGCCATTGTCTTTCAACTTCAAATAAGCAGCAAAAGGCCTTCCTTTTTTAGATTTAAAATCAGCAATAGGTGGTGTTTCACCTGTAATCAGAAATAACTTGTATTCGTCTAAAGACATAGGCCTGCCACACAATTCTCGAGGCATTCGAGAAATTATTTTTTTTACTTTTTTGGGAGCTTTTTTAGGTTTTTTTGTGACCGTTTCAACATCAGTTTCCCTGCCTTTTTTCTTTCTAGTTTTTTTAGGCTTTTCTTCAATGACACCAATAATATCTTGAGGTGAAACAAACTCACACATATAACTATTAGGGGTAACTTTAATATGTCCTGGCTTTCCTAAGCACGTTTTTTCAATCATTTCTTCGTGCAATACTTCAATTTCTTTTCCAGGAAGAGATTCTTTTATTGTGCCCTCTGAGGTACAAAAAACCAGTCCTTTTTCTGTAGAAATAGTTACGTACTCTTCAAAAAGGCTTGTGCCACTTAAGTTACTAAATTCGAAAGGCCCAGCAATTTGTTTTTTAAGGACTTCTTCTACTAGAAAACGATCGATATAACGTAAATTTTTTTCTTTCCAAACAATAAATGAGCAGTCTTCTGATTCTGATGATGTCTTTGGACGAACGCACTTATAGCCCCAAAATCCTTCGCGAACCAATCCCTTTTTACATGCTGGACAAGAACCTAAGGGATCTTCTCTGCTATAAATTTCGTCGTAATCAAAACTCCTTGCTTTTTCAACGATAGTTTCTGTAAATTCATACATATCCTGCATAAATTCAGAACGCTTTTTCTTTCCTTTTTCCATAAGCTTAAGGCCGTATTCCATTTCGCCTGTAAGCTCAACACTGGCTAAATTATCTACAGGAATACGAGCAAGAACATCCATCAGGCGAATTCCCTTGGATGTTGCTCGCAAGGCTTTTCCTTGGCGGGCGACGTACTCTTTTATAATTAAATTTTCGATAATGTCTGCCCGCGTTGCGGGAGTTCCAATACCTTTTTCTCGAAGGGCCTCAGCAATTTCTTCGTCAGATACTGAGCGTCCACAATGTTCCATCAAAGACAAAAGCTTTGCCTCAGAATAGCGAGCGGGAGGCTTCGTCGCGTTTTCTTGAGTACTGATATTTTCAACGAGAACGGAAGTAACTGCTTCGGGATTTTTTTCATTTAGATGAGGAAGTCTGCTTTCTTCTTCAGAATCTAGGCCATAAACCTCACGCCAACCAGGCTGCTGTAAGTCTTGAACTCGTGTGCGAAAGTGTTGTTTGCCCACGGTTGTAATTCGCTCAACTTTGTCCCAGACGGCATGTGGCATAAACGCAGCAAGAAAGCGTTTCACAACCAATTCAAAAATCCGGCTGTCATCACCTTCCAACCTATCATTTGGCCACAAACCCGTAGGAATGATGGCAAAGTGATCAGAAACGTATTTATCATTAAACACACGTTCTTGATTCAACAAACCCTGCTTAGAAATTTTACGACATACAGACTCAAAATCCTTGGCGTCTTTGGAAAAGTCTTTGATAATTTGATTTACTTGTGCGCGATAATCGTTGGGAAGATACCTGGAATCTGTTCTAGGGTAAGTGAGCACTTTGTGCTTTTCGTAAAGTCTTTGTGCTGCTTGCAATGTGCGAGAGGCAGGCATGCCAAATTTACGATTGGCTTCCCGTTGCAAAAGCGTCAAATCAAATAATTGAGGAGCTATTTCCTTAGATTCTTTTCTCGTCTCTTGTGCAGTAGCTTTATCCTTATTTTTTGCAAAATCAGAAAGGATGTCTTCCAACGTTTGTTTGGAAAAAATACGATCTTCTTTCAAGCCCGAGTGTTCTTCTTCGTCTGTGGAAGATATTTGGCTCTTTTTAAAGTGAGGATCGAACCATGCCCCAGAATACTCATGGGTTGTGGTT
>JAIXXU010000168.1 GCA_027490595.1 Pseudomonadota bacterium | reverse complement strand
GGCTATGTGAAAAACTTTCGGGCTCTGATTTTTTATTGGTAGAATGTGGTTCTAGCAATGGATACTCGGATTCTATTCTTGACCCTCGAGCTCTTCATATGCTTGCTAGAGAGGGAAGGCCATTTGGAATAAACTTGAGTGATCTTTTATGCCGAGAAACAGCGCAATATAGCCACAGACCCTATTGGCTAAATGATAAAGATTTCATTTCTGCATTTATAAAAGCAGGAAAGTCTTTCGGGGCTTCTTTTTATGTTTTTAAATCTCATGGAAAAGGAGCTCTCACGGCATCTCTTATAGGAGAAAATCTATAATGACGTCACAATTTTTTCCCCGCTGGAATGGGGAAATTGCTTTAGGTGTGAATCTTAGTAGGAATAAACCTCTAATTTTAGCTGGCCCATGTATGTTAGAAAGCCTTGAACTAGGCATAAAAGTGGGTACATATTTAAAAGACCTATGCCATAAACATGATCTTTCTTATGTTTTTAAAACAAGTTATGACAAGGCCAACAGAACAAGTTCTGCGGGAGTGCGAGGGCCTGGAATAAAAGCAGGTCTAGCATGGCTCAAGGAAATTAAAAATATTCTGAATGTTCCTATTCTTGTAGATGTTCATAGTGCTCCTCAGGCTCTTGAAGCTGCAGAAGTTGCTGACATTCTCCAGGTTCCAGCATTCCTTTGCCATCAAAAAGATCTTCTTCAAGCTTGTGTGAAAACTGGAAAAGTCATTCAAATTAAAAAAGGTCAATGGTGTTCTGGTGAAGAAATGATAAATTTAGGTTCCTTTCTTCAGTTACAGGATCCCAACGTACGCCTTATTCTTGTAGAACGCGGCTCTTGCTTTGGATACAATAATCTTGTTGTAGATTATAGAAACATGGCTTTATGGCGAGAAGCAGGGTTTGCTACAGTGTTTGACGGGACACACAGTGTTCAACTGCCAGGTGCACTGAATGGAAAGTCTGGAGGCCTTGCATCTATGGTACAACCGCTTGTTCGTGCGGCTGTTGGTATGGGTGTGGATGGAATATTTTTGGAGGTTCACGATAACCCACTTGAAGCTTTGTCTGATGCGCAGACTCAATTAAATTTTGCTCAAGCGGAGAAGATATTAAGCGATATTTCCAAGCTTAGCGTTCTCTGTTAAAGTCCCTTTTGTATTTTATGAGTTAGGTTTTTCTGATTTTTTTTTGATGTTTGTCAATTGTTATCAAGGAGTCCTTTTATGACTAAAGAAATTCGTAATTTTAAACATTTGCTTGGAAAAGTAGATGGAATTAGTGATCCTCAGCTTGAGGCACACTTCACTTTATATGAAGGGTATGTAAAAAAACTAAATGAAATTGAAGAAAAATTAGAAAAAACAGACAAGGCGCTTACAAATTATAGTTTTGGAGAGTTTGCAGAACTGAAACGCCGATTCAGCGTGCCATATATGGGTACTTTCTTACATGAAATGTATTTTGATAACCTTATTTCTCAAGGTAAACCATCTCATAAATTTGAAGAACTTGCTGTCAAGTCTTTTGGTAGCTTTGACTCCTGGAAGGCTGATGTAAAAGCAACAGGACTTGGTGTTCCTGGGTGGGTTGTCACTTGTTACGATACATTTTCCGAAAAAATCCTAAATCTACAACTCATGGAGCATCATATTGGTTTTGTTGTCAACCAAGTTCCCATACTTGTTCTAGACACTTGGGAACATGCATTCTTTTTGGATCAAAAAACCAATCGTGGTGGTTATATTGATGTATTTTTTAAAAATATAAACTGGGATGTTGTTAATGCGCGCCTTGCAAAAGCTGTTTAAGAAATTGAGGTTTTTTTTATGAAGGGCGCGGACTCGGTTTTAAGTTTCGATGGTGTATTGAAAAATTTTGGCACTCATCATGTTCTTCAGAATGTTTCCTTTCAAGTTCAGGGAGGTGAAATAGTCTCCTTACTTGGGGTTAATGGTGCTGGAAAAACAACCATAATTCGTCTTTTAACGGGACTTCTTAAACCCAATGCTGGAACTGTGCTTCTTATGGGGAACGACCCCATGAATTATCCGTCTAGACAGCACGTTGGGGTCACGCCACAAAATGTAGACTTTCCAGAAGGCATCAAAGTGCGTGAAGTTCTCCAATTTATCCAAAGTCACTATAAAAATCCTTATGAAATAAATAAAATGGTGGAGCTTTTTAATCTTGCTGATTGCTTGGAAAAAAAATCAGCTAAACTTTCTGGTGGACAAAAGAGAAAACTTGCTCTTGCCCTTGCTTTTATTGGGAATCCCTCTTTGGTTTTCTTAGATGAACCAACGGTAGGACTTGATGTTGGCTCTAGAAAATTACTGTGGGAAATTATCAAGGCAGAGGCGAAAAAGGGAAAAACTATTTTTTTGACCACGCATTACCTCAATGAAATTCAAAATACGGTGAGTCGAGTTTTGTTTTTACAAAAAGGGCAAATTCGTGTGGATGGTTCAGTATCTGATGTCATGGCTTTGGTTGAGCCGTCCCTAGTTCGTGTGTCATTTAAATACTCTCAACACAGTGATTTTTCTCAATTCCCGTTTTGTCAAAAAGCCTCCTGGGCGGAAGGTGTTTGGACTTTGGAAACTTCACAGCCTGATCTCTTGGTACGTGAACTTGTAAAAAAAGACATTTTATTTGAAGATCTTTCCATTGTACGTGACGATCTCGAAGATGCATTTTTGCAACTTTCACACCTCAATTAAGAAAATGGTATAAAAATGCAAGTTGTTTTATCTTATTTTAATACTTATTTTAAAAGTACATTAAGGACGCCTACGTCTTTGTTTTTCACACTTTTGTTTCCTGCTCTTTTTTTGTTTCTTTTAGGACATCAATGGGGGCATTCCCATGAGGAACAATTAGAAGCTTTTACAGTTTTTCTGAATTATGCCCTTCAAACAGTTGCGTTTATGCAGTTGGGTTTAAGTGTTTCACAAGAGAAAAACATGCCTTGGTATGAGTATCTTCGCACACTTCCTGTATCT
>JAIXXU010000196.1 GCA_027490595.1 Pseudomonadota bacterium | reverse complement strand
TCCATATTTATGGAAATATCTCTGGCGTCCAGCAGAATTTTCTCAATTGTCATTTTTTGAATACTTATTTGAGAAAGACTGTGGTCTAGAAGTTTGAAAGATTGTTTGTCAACTTCTACAAGAACTGAATTCATCTTTCTTGTCACATCATCCCACTCTGCCTGAACTTCGGTCCCCAATATTTGAAGTTTTCTTAAAGTTTCATCGGAAATTTTTTTTGCTCGTGTCACATCATCTTTCAGTTGTGTTTGAAGATGAATGAGATTTTTTCTCTCTGAATCCAGAAGAGCGAATTCTTTATCTCGATTTTTTTTTCCATTTGAAATCCATTTAAAGCATATAATAAAAAAAATTCCTTGAAATAAAAACAAGGAAAAGCCAATAACTATAAGTACTAGCGTTTGATTCATACAAATTTATCCATGTAATTATTAGTTATATAATCATTTAATATAGATAGATCTACAGAGTCAATATTTAAAATTTCGCACACAAGTTCATGTTGTGGTGATATGAAATCTTGCTCAGATGAAATGACTCTTGCTAGAATTTGAAAATGAGAAGGAGCATCCGTATGTTTATAGTCTACTTTTTGTGCTTTCCACTCCCAATAGTTAGGAATTTCGATAAAAATCCTTAAAAGAGAAAAAAGTTCTACTGGATTGTTAGATTTAAAAACAATTCCTTTTTCAGAAATAGCAGCAGTTTGAGTTTGTTCCATAGATGATATTTTATTTGAAATTTTAAATTCAATGAATTTCATGGGAATTTGAATACTTATTAAATCCATTTCAGATTTTGTTTGAAATTTTTGTTTTTTATTGGACTGTTGTTCTAAATTTTTTCCACTGTTCATACTGTATCCTTTAAATATCATTCTTCAACAAGGTCTTTAAGTTTAAATTTCAGTTTTTGCATAGCTTGAGTGTGCAATTGAGATACTCTTGACTCTGTAACGTCAAGAATTTTTCCTATTTCTTTTAAGTTGAGTTCTTCATAGTAATAAAGGCTCAAAACAAGTTTTTGTTTTTCAGGAAGCTCTTCAATTGTTTTTACAATGATGCCTTTGATGCTCTTGTTTTTTAACAGAGTAAATGGATTAACTGAACGAGGATTTTCAAGACAGTCTAAAAAATCTTTTTTTTCATTGTGTTCAGAACCGCCAAGTTCTTCGATACTAAGGAGAGAAACCTTGGTCCTGCCCATTTTTTCTTGATATTCTTGCAAAGGAATGTCCATACGATTAGCAACTTCTCCTTCAGTTGCTGGTCGGCCTAATTTTGATTCAATCTCCTGTCTTGCTTTATCTTCTTGTTTGTTTATTTCGCGTACGCTTCGAGGAACCCAATCTTGACTTCTAAGTTCATCTAGCATGGCTCCTCTGATGCGAAATTCAGCATAGGTTTTAAATCTGTTGTCCCGAGTGGGTTCGTACTTATCAATGGCATCCATAAGGCCTATGACGCCAGCTGAGAATAAATCATCTATGTCGATGTTAGATGGAAGCCTAACAGCTAATCTTTGAGCAATAAATTTAATTAAAGAAGCATAATCTATAATTATTTGATTACGCATAGGATCATTTGTGAGAGGTAACGTCTGTGTTTGTGAGACATTGATTTCAGCCGTTTGTGTTTGTTTTTCTTTGTAATAGCTATTTTTAAGTTTTGGAGCAGCTGCCACAAATATCTCCTTTGTTGTTTTATACATTGTTATTACGAACGAATTTCATTTCCACTCTTAATCATTTTCTTCCAAAAAAACTGAGTGGTTCCTTTAAACTTTCCAAGATTTCCATTGAGCATAATTTGTCTTGCAATTTCTCTCATCCCTTGGGAGGCCGGTGAAAAAGGGTATTTTTGAACATAAGAGCTTCTTTCGCGAACAGATTTTTTTACTGAATCATCAAATGGTATAAATCCGAGATATTCTATTCGTGCACCAATATATTCATCTGATAAAAGAGATATTTTTTCGTAAATTCTTTTTGCTTCTATTTCATTTTGCGCCATATTAATAATTAACTTAAAATTAGTTTCATTTGTGGTTTGTGCAAGTATTTTTATTGAGGCATAGCAGTCTGCTAGGCTTGTTGGTTCTGGTGTAACAATCATAATAATTTCAGTTGAAGATGTAGTCCAGTATTGTACGTTTTTAGAAACTCCAGCTGGTGTATCAATAATGATTAGATCAAATTCTTCATCTAATTCATCAATTTGATCAAGAAGAGCGAGTTTTTGAATGTGATCTAGTTCTGGCACTTTCATAACTCCACTGGATGAAGGAATAACTCTTAAACCTTCCGGTCCATCCATTATAATTTGTTTAATATGTCTTTCTCCAGAAAGAACATCATCAAGTGTAAAGTCGGGTCTCATATTGAGAACCACATCTAAATTTGCTAGACCAAAGTCGCCGTCGATAAGCAATGTTCTCATTCCCATCCTCGCCATACAAAGCCCTAGGTTTGCCGTGGTCAATGTTTTGCCAATACCTCCTTTTCCACCAGAAATGGCAATGACACTTGGGATTTTTTGTGAAACATTTGTATTGATATTCTGTTGCACCATTTGATGCAAAGAAACATCACGCATTATTTCGCGCAGACTTGATGCTTGATCGAACATAATATCCTCAATGTATTTTCTTCATGAAATTGTTTAAATTCATATCCTTAAAATTCTTTCAATGACTCTTTCCTTTGATGCAACTTCAATGTCTTCAGGCACTCTTTGTCCAGTAGTAAAGTAACTTAAAGGAATTTTGCTTTGTAGTGTGGTATTTAGGATTTCACCAAAAGCCCATGATTCGTCTAATTTTGTAAATATTAGACTAGTTGGAGAAAGGAATTTGAATGCTTTTACATTTTCATCGATATCTCTTTGTTTCATTGAGCTAGATACTACCAAGTGAAATTCTACAGGGATGGGGAGTTGAGAT
>JAIXXU010000198.1 GCA_027490595.1 Pseudomonadota bacterium | reverse complement strand
GAACATATTTATCCAAAAAACTGTTGTTATCTTTGTTTGCGGTATAGAAACTGCTTCCTATGGTAAGTCTTTCCGCTTTTTGAAAACTGATTGGTAGAGTAATATTAAGATTTTCAAGCAAAGATTTTGTCCATGCTCCAGTGCAAAAAATAATCGTGGAATAAGGAGCTATTTTTTTTATCTCGTCTAAAGTTTCTTTGTTAAATTTATTATTTTGAAATTTCACCATTCTTTTTTTAAGGCACTTAATGAGAAGATCAAGCAAGAAAGGTGCATCAATCCACATTTCGTCTTCGTAGGTGATCTTGTTTTTATCAAGTTTTTGTATGGGCGATTTATTTATAGTTTCTTGATAGACTCTTTTATATTGAATATCTCTTTGTTCCTGAAAAGAAAAAACATCAAGTCCTTTCCCAACTCGAAATACTTCATCCATAACATTTTTATCATTGATTTCTTTTTTTAGATTATAAATCCATTGTGGATAAAGATTTTTGGCATCTAATTTAAACTGAAAATGTTGTTGTCTTCCCTGTAGCTGTCCTTTTGTTGCTAAATTTGCTGCGGCCGCATATGAGCCTGAGAGAGGATTTTCATCAGAAATAATATTGACTTTATTTGAAAATCTAGAAATATATTCGGCTATAGATAATCCTAAAATCCCATTGCCTATGATCCACACTGGCTGCGTGAATAAGAAAGGCTGCTTTTGGCTCATAATAAATTAAGCCCTTATTTTCCAAGTGGTATAGACAACGCAAACAAGTTCACTTTTTGAGTTTTTAATGTCCGTTCGAATGCAAATGTCTGTTTCTTGGTTTGAGTGATCAAATGTATGACAAACAGAGTCGGCATAAACGTAGTTGAATGCCATTTGAACATATTCTGCTTCTATTTTTGACAGTGTGGATTGTCCTTTTGCGTCAAGCATAGATGCTAGTGCAATCCTAGCGGAAAACTCTCCTAAGTTAGCCAGGGCGTTGTGGTGAAGAAGGTTTGATTTTGTTCCAATTCCTGAACCATCTTTGATAGAAACTCGGGCATGCCCTTCTTCTATTTTTTCAATTGTAGGGCAAATAGAATGAAAGGAAGGTTCTATGCTTCTGAAAATACATGAAAAAAGATATTTTCCTCCTGCAATATTTTTTAGCTTGGGCCATACAGTTCTTATTAAGAAATGGGGACTTTTTATTTTATTGAGGGTAGAAAAATCTGTTGTTTTTTGCATGCAGAGGTCCTAAAAATCAATTATTTTCTTCCTCGTGATCGTAGAGGCTTTGTCGAGAAATTCCTAAAGCGGATGCAATTTTTGATTTATTGCCCCCATGCTTTTTAGAGGCTGTATTGATCATAATTTTGCGAAGGAGATCTTTTGCTTCATCAAAGTTTTCTCCCATGTTTATGAGTTTTACAAGACTATCGCCATAACGTCCGTCCAGCGCTTCTGGAGTACTTCTTTTCGGTGATAGTTTGCCATGATATGTCGATTGATCATTAGACTTTAAAATTCCGATGACTGCAATATCTGTGGGATAAATCTGGCTGCGTCCATCAACATGTGCCTGACTTACGGCGTTTTGTATGATTTGATTGAGCGTGCGAAAGTTTGCAGGAAAGTGGTGAGTGCTTACAAGATCAAGGATGCGCGAAACAACATCCTGATTATAATTAATTTGCATTTCCTGTTTGTTTTCATACATTTCATCGAATGCAAACTTAATCGCTTTGTTGAGGTCGTTGCCCAGCTCGTGAATAGAAGGGAGATCTATTTCGCGGTGAGCGTAGGCTTCTAGAAATCCGGGCAGAATTCCTGAATGAGAGTCGGTAGAGCATGTTGCTACGCACTTAATTAAGGAAATAGGTAGCATGCCATCTCCTAAAGATGTGGAGATAGTCTCGGAGTCAAAAATGGTTTTAAGCTTCGTTTGTTGTTCAATGGTGAGAGCTTGAAAGTCATCTAAGATTAAAACGCCTCCGACGGCCCGTTCGAACAAAGTAAGTTGAAGAGAAGTTTGATTTTGCAAGGATGAATTGTCATTGTTCCCAAAGAGAAGTCTGGTATTTTCTTCTTCTGTTTTTGAACAACAATTGTGATAGACAATATTACGTGAAATAGTTCCGAAGTTTTGCTTTAGAAATTGCTGAGCAAAATGCTGGGAAATTTTTGTTTTTCCTGTGCCAGATGCTCCGCATATGAGTAGTCGTTCATCTTTACGACGAATAGAGTGTTCTAAAGCGTCAATAGTAGATTTTGTTAAGAAAAGTTCACGAGGGCCTCGGGAGTCAAATTCTAGTATTTTAATTCGCCGAATAGCGATAGCTTGAAGTGCTGCAACCCCAAGGGTTTTTGTGAGAGAGAAAGAGTCTTTTAGCTTGGGGCAAAACACGTCAGCGCCTGCACGTATCACTTTTCCAGGGAGTTCAAGATCGTCGGAGCTAGAAGTCATGACAACAGGCAAGCCTGGAAGTGTTGAGCGAAGTTCGGGGAGAAGATCTACGCCCCATTTTGTTGAGCCTTTGTAAAAACAATCTACAACGCAAACATCATAAATATTTTTTTTGAGAAGTTTTTCTGCAGCTTTGATGCTGTCAGCGGTATCTACTTTTCCGCCAAGGCCTTCAATGGCTAAGACAAGGTCATCTGTATCTTCTGGAGAATCATCAACAACTAGCCATCTTGAAATGGGGAAAAGTCTACTCATTTTTTTTGTTCTCCAAGCCAATTTATAGCAATACCTTCGATTCTCTCTTTTTTTGATAGAATTCTCAATGTTGAAGACGGTGGTGTGCTAATTTCTTTATCGCTCACAATTTCTAAGTCTTGACCCAAAGCAAGTTTTTTTTCGATCTCTTCCTCTGGCAGCAGAAACTGACCTAGACCATACTTATGGGCTTGTTCGATAAAATCCGCTTTTGCAAAACAAATCACACGAAGTTTTGTTTTTGGAAGAATAACAGATTCGTTGACTTGTTGGGTGATGTGGGCAGGCAAATCAAATCCGCATTCCAATTGATTTCCTTTTGGGGAAAAAATCAATTGTCCTTTTAGCTTCAAGATGCCTCGTTTGATAATGGAAAGCCCTCTACCAGTGCGTCCAAAGAGTTTTATATAGACAGGGTTTTCTGGGTTTTTGACATCAATTCTTTTAGATATTTTAGCAAAATGTAACTTTAAAGTTTCAAAGTCATTCATTTGAGTAATCACTCGAAACTGAAAGTAATTTGCATCAAAATCAAGAGTGATCTTAGGGGTTTCTCTTCCATGTTTTATGGCGTTTGAAGATAAATTTACGAGGATTCGTTCAAATAAGGACATATCTAAAATGCTGACAGTCAAATGAGAAGGAAGACTGTCTTTGATGCAACAATCTTTGAAGTAAAGTTGGATTAACTTGCTGAGTTCCTTTCCGGTCATATCTCTATGCGCTGTAACGTCATGCGTAGGGCCGTCGGATGATCGTACTTCAGTCGCCAGTCGTTGCATGATATTGCGAGCTATCGAGATACTATTCAAAAGTTCTTTGTCGTCATGTTTTTGGCAAATTAAGTCAAGTACCTTCGAAATATCGTGTTGGGCATCCAAAATGAGGGTTTGATAGTATTGAAGATTTTGTCCTCTCACTTGAAGAGCCTTTTGGGCGATAGTGGCAACGTCTGTCCATCGGATATTTTCTGTCTCTGAGAGCAATATTTGGGTATCTGCAGAACTCCCTAAAAGTCTTCCTACTGAAGTGATAGAGCGCACAATATAAGAAATACAAAGTCCCCAAACAAGTATAATGCCAAAGGCCACGGCGATTGGGGATGTTATGGTATTAAATTCAGTCAAACTGATGCCGCTGCTTGTACATTTGTCCAGACTCAGGTCAATAAGATAGGTGTCTGAGTTGGTGGTAGGTTGGAAATATTCCGTGCGCCTATCAATGCACTCAGGGCTGACTTTGTGTGTTGAAGAGCTCCATTCGCCAATAGATTCTTTCATGGCAGTAGCATCTTTAGACTTTAAATAATGTACTGAAATTCCTGTAATTGTTTTTTGAACGTTATGACTCAGATTATTTTCGTAGGTAAAATTTAAATAGTCTTGAATGAGGCTTTGGCCCTCTAGTTGGAGTCCTTGTGCTGTAAGTTCAGACGCTTCTAGGATGCTTCCCGTAATTCCGCGCATGGCTGTATTCTTGTCGCGTTGCAAATTAGCTACTTTTTGAGCGTGCAGGGAGTCCTGCCAAACAAAAAAAAGTAAGATAGAAAATCCAGCGGCGGAAAGAATAAAAAAAGCGGAAAGAATGTTTGAATTGAAGTGAAGCCTAAATTTATGCCACATGTAAGGTTCCAAATTGTTAGGGTTTCAAAATCTTTGTTGCCTATAACATGACCATTTCTTCACTCCAAATGACACTTTTTCTTGTTTGTCTTTTAACACTATTGCAAATGTAGTGTAAGCATGCTAAGAAATGCCTTTGCTTTCTAGGAGGTTGTTTTCCTCCCTTTAGTCATTTTGTTTATTTAGGAGGTTCTCTGTGCACGGTTCACGTCATCGCCGCAAGCACCCAAAAGGTCGTCGCAAAGTAGGTCGTAAAAAAAGAAGGCTTCTCAGACGCCGTCGTGCCATGAGAACAGGTGGAAAATAAAAGGAGTCCCTTACGGGGCTCCTTTTTTTTACCTTGAGAAACCGCTTGCCAGCGGTTAGTACCTATAGGTGTCTGGCTTGTAAGGGCCATCTAAGGAAACGGTGAGATACTTTGCTTGCTTTTCTGTGAGAACCGTAATTTTTGCGCCTAACTTTTCCAAGTGAAGTCTTGCAACTTCCTCATCAAGTTTTTTTGGCAGGGTATAAACGAGTCCTTTCTGATAGTTGTCCATATTTGTCCATAGTTCAATTTGAGCTAGAACTTGGTTTGTGAAGCTATTGCTCATCACAAACGCTGGATGGCCTGTGGCGCAACCCAGGTTTACCAATCGGCCTTCTGCCAGCAATATGATTTCATGGCCATCGGGGAACTGATATTTATCTACTTGAGGTTTGATATTTATTTTTTTTACCCCTTGGATTTTATGAAGGCCTGCCACATCAATTTCAATATCAAAGTGCCCTATATTGCAAACGATGGCCTGATTTTTCATTTGTTCCATGTGAGTTGCGGTAATGATATCGCAGCACCCTGTCGCAGTAACAAAAATGTGTGCTTCCTTGACAGCATCTTCCATTGTAACGACTTCATAACCTTCCATGGCCGCTTGCAGCGCATTGATGGGGTCGATTTCAGTAATTAAAACCCTTGCTCCAAGAGAACGCATAGAATGTGCGCAGCCTTTGCCAACATCTCCAAAGCCCGCCACAAGAACTGTTTTGCCAGCAATCATAACGCTTGTGGCTCTTTTCAGGCCGTCAGCTAAGGATTCTCTACAGCCGTATAAATTATCAAATTTGCTTTTGGTAACACTATCATTGACGTTAATTGCAGGGATTTTTAGCGCCCCTTGCTTTGCCATAAGATGGAGATGATGAACGCCAGTGGTAGTTTCTTCGGATACACCTCTAATTTCACCTAGCAATTCAGGGAACTTTTGGTGAACAAGAGCTGTGAGATCTCCGCCGTCGTCAAGCAATAAGTTGGGGCCTTGGTTGTTAGGAAATTTTAACGTTTGTTCCACGCACCAAATATATTCTTCTTCGGTTTCACCTTTCCAAGCAAAAACCGGAATACCAACTTTTGCCATGGCTGCTGCTGCAGCATCTACGGTGGAAAAGATATTGCAGCTTGACCAACGCACTTGTGCTCCCAAGATTACAAGTGTTTCAATTAAAACTGCAGTCTCCACCGTCATATGTAAACAGCCAGCAATGCGTGCTCCTTGGAGGGGTTTGGTTTCACAGTATCTTTGGCGCAAGGTCATGAGACCTGGCATTTCTTCTTCCGCTAACTCAATTTGTTTGCGGCCAAGTTCAGCAAGTTCGATATCTTTTACTTTATAATCAATCATTTTTGCACTCCTTTATGCACGTCATCTTCCATAAATTTTTATCGACACTTAGGGATGAAAATCCATGAGAACGTCTTAAATTCTAACCTGGGAAAAAATGGATTCGCTGATCTTTTAATACTTGCGCTATGATGAAAAAACAAATGTCAGTCGGGAAAAATATGAAGTCTAAATTTTTGTTTACTTATTTTTTAAATTTGTTTGTTTGTTTGTTGGTACATGAGGTGGCATTTGCACAAGTTGTTGTTGGTGCTGCAAAGTTTAGCCCAGAAACAGGGGCTCCTCCGCCCACGGGAGCTGTACGGGTAGGTTCTTCTCCGCTTCCAGGACAGCCCGATGCCAATAGTGAGATTGGTGCTATACCTCCTGCGTTTGGCGTTGATGTGACCCAAGGCAGTCCTGCTCAAAAATTTAGAAAAACTCTTTATGGTACAACGAATTTCATGGGAAAAATCATTTATTTAAATGGTGAAAATATATCTGCGGTTAGAGACCAAGAGCTTGATAATGTCCATGTACGCATTGACAAAGCTGGCAATATATTTATTGACGCCCCACAGTACGAAGTAACTACTCAGGATAGCTATCACCCTCTTTTGCAGCAAGAGCTTCCAAGATTTCATAAAGAACAAAATTACAATCAGGCACCTCTTCCTAAAGCAACATATTCGAAAAATATGAGAAAAACTACTGAGCCAATCGTAGACAACACGCAAAAAGAAGATTCTTTTTTGTCAAAAGAAACTACTGATACACAACAATCTGGTGTTGCTATTCCTCCTGTAAATCAAGAAATAAAGCCAAGTCTTTGAAATTTTTATAGCTTGTGGGTTACTAAAAAAATAAGATAAAAAT
>JAIXXU010000285.1 GCA_027490595.1 Pseudomonadota bacterium | reverse complement strand
TTGCTCTTGAAGAAAATGCCAGCTCCTGTTTATTAATAGGCAGTAAAATAAATATTGAATCTGAAATTGTTGTCCTCTCAGGTGGCTCCTTCATTTCTCATTTACTTCCTAAATATAAGCATATATTATTACCCATGACAGATTTATTTTGTTCTTATTTAGGTGAATTCAATGAAGAAATATTTCCTATGGCTTTGAGAACAAGTAATGGCCATATGGGAGCTGTATTTTCCCATAATAAATTTGGGAAAAAAGGTGTTTGTGCTGTTACAGGACCTCGTTTTTTGCTTCCTATGGCAGGCGTTGGAAATGCTTTCTCAGAAGACATTTTAACACCAGAAATGAAAGCAAAACTTACAAACATCCATAAAAAAATTTTCAACTATGGATCTTTTTTTCCCTTTGGTGAACCACAAATATCTCTAGGATATGATTGTTTGCCATGTGATGAGCTACCCTTGCTTGGTGAATATGGCAGGTGCGGGAGAGTGTTGGGATTTGCAGGTTGTCTAGGCTATGGCTATTCAGCAGGAGTATGGGCTTCGCGAGTTATTAAAGATCTTATTTTATTTCAAAAAAGTTCTTTACTGCCAGAGCTTTTTCAACCAAGAAGATTTTTTAGAACGAGATTTAACTAAGTAAAACAGAATCTCGTTTGAGTTCATCTGTTGTCAAGTGGTCTAGGGAGTAATGTATTCCGCGACTTTCCTTGCGCATTCTGGCGCATTTAATTGTAAGTTGAGCAACAAGGGCAAGGTTCTTTACTTCTAAAAGTGATCGACTGGGTGTGAAATTCGAATAGTAATGTTCCATTTCAAGGCTAATTTGGCTAATTCGGGCTTCAGCTCTTTCCAGTCTTTTGTCTGTTCTAACGATACCCACATAATTCCACATTGTTCTCCGAATTTCATTCCAAAGTTGGCTAACTACTGCAAGTTCGTCAACAGGCCCATCTTTTCCAAGTCTCCACTTTTCTACCTTTGGATGTATATTTTTTGAAATATCATCCCATTTTGACTGAATATCTTCAAACGTGAATTGGGCAAATGCTAGTCCCTCTAACAAAGAATTTGAAGCCAATCTGTTCGCACCATGTAAACCCGTGCATGCCACTTCTCCAATGGCCCAAAGACTATCGACACTCGTTTGACCCCATTCGTCCGTTATCACGCCACCACAACTGTAGTGAGCGGCTGGTACAACTGGAATGGGTGATTTGGTGATATCGATTCCAACTTCCATGCATTTTTTGTAAATTCCTGGAAAATGTTTTGTAATAAAATCTTGATTCATATGAGAGATATCAAGGAATACGTGACTATCCCCAGTTTTTTTCATTTGAGCATCAATGGTACGAGCCACAATATCTCGAGGCGCAAGTTCTTTTAATGGGTGAACGCCTTCCATGAATCTATGACCACTTTTTGAAATCAAAAACGCTCCTTCACCACGAAGTGCTTCTGTCACTAAAAAATTTTTTACCAAGTGGTGATATAGGCAAGTCGGATGAAATTGCATAAATTCTAAGTTAGCAACTCTGGCGCCTGCGCGCCAAGCCATGGCGAGACCATCGCCTGTTGCGATGTCAGGATTTGAGGTATAAAGATAGAGTTTACCTTGTCCACCAGTAGCAAGTATCGTGCATTTTGCCAGTAGAGCAAAAATTTTGTTGTCTGTTTCACTTAGTAAATAAGCACCATGAACTTGTGTGCTTGAAAAAACGAGTTCGCTTTTAGAATTCACAATAAGATCAATACCCATATGATATTCAAAAATAGTAATATTTTTATTTGATGTTACTTTATTTGCTAGAGTTTCCTGAACTGCTTTTCCAGTAAAGTCATCTGCGTGTATAATTCTTCTTGCGCTATGTCCACCTTCTTTGGTTAGGTGGTAAGGGCATTTGTCTTCAGTACCATTTTTTTCGAATTGTTTTGTAAAAGGAACGCCAATATCAATCAATTCTTGAATACATTTTGGACCAGCTTCCACCACTTTTCTCACAATTTTTTCATGACAAAGTCCGGCTCCTGCTGCAAGGGTATCTTGCACATGATGTTCATAATTATCATGGTCGCTTAACACGGAAGCAATCCCTCCTTGTGCCCAGTAGGTATTGCTGTCAAGTAATGTTTCTTTGCAAACAAGTGCAACTTGTCCAAGACTTGCGAGTTTTAGAGCTAGGGTACATCCAGCAATGCCGCTTCCCAAAATTAAAAAATCGTATTTTTTTGTATCTGCGGTATTCATCAAGTTGCCCTTATATCTAGGAATAAGATCATATTTATTTTGAAACTGAAGAAAGGTCTGTGCTTGCCTAATCTTTTACAATTTGCATATACTAACGACCGTCATCAATCATGTCTTCAGAAGTATGAGTCTTTTAAGACTGTTTGGCGAGGTCCTCTTTTGCCCTTTTACCACTGACGAGGTGTTAAGTGAAATTACGTTCGAAAGCTTTTTTCTTATTATTTGCATCACTTGTTATTGCTCCTGCTATATTTAACTCTTGTACTTCGTTCCAAGGTGATTATGGTGATCCTAATCAAGCGCAAATCATAGATGACAAATGGAATCCAACTGATGCAAACCTGACAGTCTCTAAACTAGTGAAAGATATGGGTATTGCTCCGTGGGTAGCCAACTGGCGTGAAGATAGTCATAAATCAGTCACAGCAAGACCTTTTGTGCTAGTTGATGACATGGAAAATCGTACAAGTGAACTTATTGATACGAAAGCTTTATTTGAAGATTTACGCTCTCAAATTTTAAATGATGGTAAGATCCGCTTTGTGGATGGTTCTTTGCGCCAAAAAATCCTCAATGAGTACAAATATCAGCAGTCTGGGGTTGTGAGTAAGAAAACCATCAAGGGGCCTGGCAAACAGTACGGTGCTGATTTCTTTCTATCCGGTGCAATTTCTAGCATAGTTTCGCAACAGGGCGGAAAAAGTTCTGTTCAGTACCAGATTGAAATGAAATTAACAAACATTGAAACAGGTGAATTGGTATGGAGTGGTATTGAGAAAATTCGTAAAAATTTTAAAAGAAGTAGTTTTGGTTTATAAATACAATAAAGGATAATTATGTCGAAATCATTTCAAACTAAAGAAGAATTGCTGAAAGACACCAAAGAAGGAATGGAGAAATCCATCAAAAGCCTCCAAACTGATCTTCAAAAGATGAGAACCGGTCGTGCATCACCGGCACTTTTAGATGATGTTCGGGTGGAATCCTATGGATCACAAATGCCTCTGAGTAAAGTTGCCACTGTAGCTACTCCTGAGCCCAGATTAATTACAGTGAATCCATTTGATAAAAGTCTTTTATCTGCAATTGAAAAGTCTATTTTAATTTCAGGTCTTGGATTGACGCCAAACAGCGATGGAAAAGTTATTCGTATTCCCATCCCTGCACTCTCTGAAGAAAGACGTAAGGATATTGTAAAACAAGTTAAAAAAGCTGGTGAAGAAGGTAAAGTGGCTGTTAGACATCATCGACAAGAAGCTAATACTAGTTCAAAACAAAGCCAAAAAGATAAGGGCTGGTCTGAAGATCAAGTTAAAAAAGCGAACGACGAAGTGCAAAAACTAACTGACACTTACATTAAAAAAGTTGATGAGTTGTGTGCAGCAAAAGAAAAAGAAATTCTCAGCTTGTAATCAAACTTGATCTTCTTAAAAAAATCAGTTAATTAATTACCTCGCTGCGGATGTGGTGAAACTGGTAGACACGCACGTTTGAGGGGCGTGTGCGCAAGCATGGCGGTTCGAGTCCGCCCATCCGCACCATTCTTTCCTTTTTTTCTTTTCTTAGAATATCTTATTTATTACACTTTTTATAGAACTACAGCGCACTAAAAACTCGCTTTTTTTGTGCTTTTTAGGTACACATGGCACTTGGGTCGATGGACACATCGTTTGATAACAGGTCTTTATTTTTTTTGAAAAGTGAAGACGAATAAAAGTTGATTTGAGGTTTAGACAAACATGGGATTGGGTTCAATATTATTTATTATTATCTTTGCATTTGTTCTTGCTGTTTTAGCATTTACTGTTGCGTATGCTTTCAATATGAGAGCCTTGGCTAAAGATTTAAAGCTAAAGCAGGAAGAAGCTGAAACGCGTGTTTCCCAAGCTCGTTTGCAAGCAGATGAACTTGTAAAAAAAGCTCTTCGAGAAGCCAAAGAACTTGCGATGTCCGAAACAAGAGATTTTGAACGTCTGCAAAAGGAAAAAAATCTAGAAATTAAGAAATTAGAAGAGCGTGTGCAAAAGCGTGAAGATGCCATCGATAAAAAAGCAAAACTTCTTGAACAGCGCGAGCAAGAAATAAAAGTAAAAGAAGATGTGCTCGTAAGTGATATTCAAAAAGCTCAAGAAACTGTCAAAAAAGCTAGTGAAAACTACGAAGAAAGCAAGAGTAAGCTTGAATCTGTTGCAAAGCTTTCTTTAGAAGAAGCCCGGGAACAATTGAAAAAAAGTATTGAAGTTGAAGTGAGAAAATCTGCTAGCGCCGAGATTCGAGCAGCGGAAGAAGAAGCTCGCAGAACTGCGGAAGAAAAGGCAAGAGGTATTATTGCAACTTCCATCCAGCGTTTAGCAAATGAGTTTGTCACTGATGCCACAGTTTCTGTGGTTTCCATTCCAACAGATGACATGAAAGGCCGCATTATTGGTCGGGAAGGTCGAAACATTAGGGCTATTGAACAGGCAACTGGGGTTGATCTCATTATCGATGACACTCCTGAAGCTGTCATCATTTCTTGCTTTAATCCTGTGCGCCGTGAAATTGCAAAAACATCAATTGAACGATTGGTTGCCGACGGGCGCATCC
>JAIXXU010000115.1 GCA_027490595.1 Pseudomonadota bacterium | reverse complement strand
TAAGAGAGGATTTTGACCTAAGGCAAGACCAACTGCTCTTACGGCATTTGGCATGTCGATGGAAGAAGCCAAATCTTTATAAGTGCAAATGGAACCAAAAGGCAACTGTTTTGTCGCATTCCAGACTTTGTTTTGAAAAATAGTTCCTTGAGCGTAAGAAGGGATATCAAATATTTTCCGTTTTCCTAAAAAATATTCTTGGAATTGTTTTTCAACATTTTCTAAAAAAGAAGTCATCTTGAAATCAAGAAAATGAGTTTGATATTTTTGCGTAAAGTTATCCCAGTTAGGTTCAAACATCACCGCAAATAATTGCTGACTCTTTTCCACTAAGTATAAAACACCTACAGGAGTTTGCGCCTTATGGACAGACAAAGAAAGTGAATGAGGAAGGATCATGAAGAAGAAACCTTTACGGACTGAAGAGTATGATACAAACCAAGAATATTTTCAGGACTGATGGCATCTGGCCTGGTGTCTTCTTGGATAGAAAAATCTTTCAACTTGCTCCAAAATGCGCATTCAGATAAATCATCCCACTGATTTCTTTGTGCCTGCAAGACTCTTCTCAACATTTTCCGTCGTGCACTAAAAAGCATGGCACAAAAAGTTTCAAACTTTTTTTCTTCTTCCGCAACAAGGAAAAAAGCACGTTTAGGTACCAAATGAATAAAGGTAGAATCCACTTTTGGCACAGGAATAAAAGAACTCGCAGGAACGAGAAAAAGTTTTTTTACATCGAAGTTTAATTGAATTTTTACGCTTAACCTTGAATATTCTTTGGTTCCAGGCTTGGCAACAAGACGGTCAGCAACTTCTTTTTGAACCAAAAAGACCCCATGACTGTAATATGACTTATGATTTGTAAACCAAAATAAAATATCACTTGTAATGTAATAAGGAATATTTCCCACACAAAATGGCAATTCACCTGAGAGGCTAACATCTGGGGTATATTTTAAAATATCATATTCTAACAATGTTAGTTTGTCTGGAAATTCTACTGCCAATGTTTCTTGAAGGCCCTCAATAGCTCGTTTATCTTTTTCAATAGCTAAAATAGGCACACCACAGTGAAGCAGTTGTCGCGTCAATGCACCAGAGCCTGGGCCAATCTCATGAATATTATTTATCTTGTGTTTTATACATAAGTCATGAATAAAAGAGCAGATCTTGTCAATAACAGAAGTATCTTTCAAAAAGTTTTGTCCCAAACTTTTTTTGGCTTGGAGAAAGAAAGATTGGGAAGAATTCGAAGCCTTCATTTTTCACCCATATGATATCTGCTAAAAGGATGACTCACAAGGCCATCTATTTTTGTTTCATAAAATGCCTGCAAAGCAATCATTGTGGCGTTGTCTCCACACAAAGAAGGTGGAGCAAAGACTTGATTTTTCAAGGGCAGTTGAGAAAAAATATCTCGAAAACGCTTATTTTGTGCTACTCCACCGGCCACAAATAAAGTTTTAACCTCAGGATAACTTTCTAATGCTTGGGAAACTACATGATACAACTGGCCCAAGGCTGCTTCTTGAAATTCGTAGGCTAACTGTACCTTTAATTCTATAGGAAGTGACTCTCCAGAAATTTTACCTTGCGTTTGCCCAGTGAGCTTGCGTACTTCATGCAAAACAGCAGTTTTTAATCCGCTATAACTAAAATCAAATTTATTCTTGGGTCGCATAACTTTACTGGGAAAAGAAAAAGAGCTTTGTGCATTAGGTTTTGCTTCCCGTGCCAAACGTTCAATATGAGGGCCTCCAGGATAACCAAGACCTAAAAGCTTTCCCACTTTATCGAAAGCTTCTCCACAAGCATCATCTAAACTTTTCCCGAGAATTTCTCTGTGATTTGGACTTAAATGTAGACTGAGGTGACAGTGCCCTCCACTCACAGTAAGCGATAGCGCTGGATACTCATGCAGAGGCACTTGATGCCAAATTCCAATATCGCTGCAAGGGTTAAAACTTGGCAAATAAAGACAAGGAGCTAAATGAGCATGAATATGATTTACACCAATTAAAGGCTTACCGTGAGAAAGTGCTAATCCCCTGGCAAATAAAATTCCTACCATCAAGGAACCAATCAATCCTGGACCCATGGTGACAGCAAAAAAATCTATATTTGACCAAGAAAGTTTGGCTTCCATCACCGCCTGTTGAGCAAGAGCGGGTATTTTAGATAAATGATCTCGAGCAGCAACCTCAGGAACAACTCCACCAAAAGGCTGATGAATTTCTATTTGAGTTTGCACGCAATGAGAAAGAATGTTGAAGTGTGTGATATTGAGATTTTCGTTCAAACGCGCTTTGATAATGGAAATGGCGGTCTCATCGCAAGAAGTCTCAATGGCAAAAAGAACTTTTTCTACCGTCACAAGGTAGTCCTTTCTAACGTTCCATCTTCTTTAATGAGCAATAGGGTTGGCCGTTGAGGCCAGTCGGGGCCGGATAAAAATCGCATGCCACTTTGAAGTTTAAAATCTTTTTCTAAATGAATATGACCAATGATATAGACTTGAACATGCTCAATGTTTTTTTGTTCCTTTTCAAGACACGACATTAAGAAGGAATTTTGTAGCTTTCGGTATTTATCTTTTTTGCGACTGAGGTTAGCGACTCGAGTAAAAATAAAGTCTGCAAATGAACCCGGAACAAAATAATGAAAAATAGTTTGAAGCCACTTGCTTTTGACTAAAGAACGAAAGAACAAATAATCTGGAGGACACACGATATTATCACCATGGCATACACGAATATTTCCTAGATGCTCATGATAAAATTCAACCGCGAAGTCACCACAGCGTTCAAATGAAGACGACAAAAAGGGCTGTGGAAAATGTTCAAAACAAAAGTCATGATTGCCCTCTAAGAAAAAAATCTTTGTTCCTTTGCTTTGTAAATCTTTGAAAACATCAAAAAGAATAGACCATTTTTTCTGGTAATAGTGCTTTGAAATGCTGATGAAATCAAAAATATCTCCCAAAAGAAAAATAGCCTCATACTCTTGTAAAGACTTTAAAGCAGCAATTAGAGTATTTGTATTCCTATCCTTGGGATGTTGCAGATGGACATCAGAAATAACTACAAAGTTCTTCAAGGGAGCAATCTTAATTGTTTTCAAAAAAACACCTCTAACTTTTAGAAGCCGGCAAATGTGTTGACATGCTTTCCATGAGCTTCACTTGCTTTAATTGAGAATGATCTTGCTTGGTATCATAAACTTCAGAGTGTTTTACCATCAAAAGATCGGCGTGCAAAAGTCTCTTATCCCATTGAGTATCAAGCTTTCCCTCTACAACAACACCTTGACCCTCTTTGAAAAGATCAGGTGGAATACCATGGTATTCCACCTGAAAATCATGCCCCTTTAAATCTGACATGTGAAAATTTAGAAAGGAATTGTTTTTATCCCAGGATTTACTTCCCTTTAAAACCAGCCCAGAAACACGAAAATTCTTATCATAAAAGGCCTTTGGATCACGATAAACTTCTTCAGGCGTGAAAAAGGTAACTACAGATTGACTTTTTGTGGCTTGAAATATCATCAAAGATAAAGAAATAATAATAATTGAACCACCAATCCATTGCCCACGAGTAACTTTCATAATTATTGATCCTCTTTATTTTCAAGAAAACCCTCTTGCAGTAAACTTTTTAAAGAAGAATTTCTAACTTTTAAAGCATAAATAGCGAAAACAACAACAACACAAGCTACAAAGACGTAAGAACCATAAACGAACCACTGCCATGCAGAATTACCATAGTCACTCATTGATATCCCCTAAATTCTTGGAGTGTCTCTTGAAGCGAAATACTTTGCCTTCTGACTTTATAAAGAGCTATACTTAATAAAAAGGTGGCCATTAAATTTATCAAAAGCACAAGCTGGATATCCCCTGAAGCATTGTGAGTTCGTTGCACAAACGTTTGTGGTTGATGTACCGATCGCCACAAATTAACGCTATAGTAAACAATGGGAACGTTGATAGAACTGATGATAGAAACAATGGCCGAAATTTTTATACGGTAGGAGGCCTGGGGGGTAAAATAGCGTAAAAGTAAATAACCACAGCCCATTAAAAAAAGCACCAGGCTTGATGTCAATCGAGGGTCCCAATCCCACCAAACTCCCCAAGTTGGCCTTCCCCAAAAGCTTCCCGTCATCAGAACCAAACTTGAAAAAACCAGGGCCATTTCCATACTTGTGTGTGAACTGAAATCATGAGCTTTTGCTTTTTGCTGGTCACGCTGAAAAAAAACGCGCAATCCGAAGAAAGCAGAGGCAAAAAACCAAAAAAATGCACACCAGGCCACACTAACATGGACAAAAAGAATGCGATAAACATCCCCCTGGTCAGTATCAGCACCAATTAAAAATAAGGCAAAATACCAAGCAAAAAGCTGCATGAGAGCAGACAGCAAAAGGAAAGTATCCCAAAAACGAACTGGTTTTGCTACTACCTTAGGAAGAGTTTGAAACAAAGATTTACTCAAAAACATAAGCGTAAGACTCCATAACGGAAATCACTAACATGCCACTAAGCACATAACGCCAAAGCTGTCCATAGTAAAGCTAAGAACGAGATGTATTACTCTTCAAAGAAAATTGGTGCCAAAAGAAAAGCAAGGGTAATAAATATAGTGGGATAAACAAACAAAAGAGTCCACCAAGTTGCCTGACCCCAAACTGCTGACAAGGGAGCAAAACCCAGGCAAGATAAGGAAAGTGAGCTAACCCCTAATAGAACTCCAGTCTGAAAGGGAAAAAACAAAATAGGATGTAAAATTTCTTTGGCTAGAGAACGGGACGTAAGCCCATGAACAACCACTCCTAGGCTGGCTGAACTGACTGAAAATAAAAAAGTCAGCAGCAAAAAACACACTAAATTTGTGACACTATGTATAGCTTGAACGTGGAATAAAATTGACCAAAATAAGAAAACAAAAAGACTCAGCGAAAATATTTGAACAGTCAAAAAGGCTATTTTAGCAATAAATAAAGTACTTTTAGGCATGGGAGAAGTTAAAAAAACATCTAACATCATGGCTTCATATTCAAAATAAAAACACTGGCCAAGACTTACGACAGCCACAAACTCCATAATGGCCCAAAAACACCCCAATTGGACTGGCAGTTTCTGAATAAATTCAGTGCCCAAAGCAAAAGGAAACAAAATAAGAAGACATACGGAAAATACAAAAATTCCAAACCAAAAGGATTTTCTTATCCAAAAAGATCGGAAACTAGATTTAAACACAAGCAAAAACGACCTCACCCACCAGCGTAATTGGGAGTGAACCACAAATTCATTCATAAAATTGCCATTAGTTTTTTAGGGACAGCATTCCTGGTTTGAGAAGAAAAACTCCCCAGGGGTAAAACATCGGAACACCATTTTACAATAACATCATCATGTGATGCAATAATAAAACTCACATTATTTTCCTTAAGTTTATTAAAAATCTCAAGACAGAAAGTCACACCATTTTTGTCTAGGCCTAGGCTAGGTTCATCAGCCAAGAGTAAGTCTGGCAACGTAAGCACCGCACAAATTAAGGTCAATTTTCTTTTTTGACCTGTAGATAAAGTTCGTACTGGAGAGTTCATTTTTTTAGACAAACCCGCTTTCGAAAATAGCTCCCTGGCATAATCAATATGATATGTTTTATTATAGCAACTGAGATATAAATTTAAATTTTCAAGACATGACTGATCGAGAAAAAAGGCAGGTAACGCACTCAAATACAAGCAAGAAAGGTTTTTTTGAAGAGGATTTTCATGATTATTTTTAGTATCAGTGCCATATAAAACTTGCCCGTGACTGGGCCGAGCAAGACCCGCTAGAATTTTTAGCAAAGAAGTTTTGCCACACCCATTCGGACCAATTAAGGCAAGGGAAGACCCCTTCTGCAAAGAAAAACTTAAATTTTCAACAACAACTTCTGAACCAAACTGTATGCTTATGCTTTCACATGAGATCATCTTTACTCAGCTTCATTTTGTAGTGCATTCAGATCAAGAATTGTAAAATAGGAACCTTGTGTTGAAAGGATGCCAGTATTTTTAAATTCTGCAATAGAGCGACTCACTGTTTCGGGGGTAACGTCAGCAAGTTCTGCAATATCTCGACGATTTAGGGGTGTATCAAAACGCATGGAGTCGGACTCAGCAAATAGATTGTAGAGCTCAAAAATCACAGCAGCCACTCGATTTTTAGCAGGCCTATACAAATCAGACTCAATTCGTTTTTCCATGCGAGCGAGCTCCACACAAAATATTTTCATAAATTGAAGAGCCACTGCTGGATTTCGTTTGATAAGGCTCAAAACGATGTCTTTATCGATTGAGAAGACTTCGCTATCTTTTAACGCAACAGAAGTACGACTGTATTTAAAATCACCAAAAACCTCCCGAATGCCGATAATTGTCCCTGCACGGGCAATACGAGTGATAACGCTCTCACCTTCTTGACTTTCGCGAACAATTTTTAAGCACCCATTGGCAACTCCATAAATGGCTCTTGGAATATCACCAGAAATAAAAAGATTTTGTCCCTTTTTAAGCTTGATAATGGATGAGTTGCTTTGAAAAATAAGCAAATCTTCATCTGAAAGAGCAGGAAACAAGCGTCTAATAGTAAATGTGCCCCTGACTTTTTTTTCAGGACGAACATCAAAATTTTGAGGTGATGAAGGGTATCTTTTGTATTTCACTCTGCGCTTCCAAAAAGATGGGTTAAATCTGCATCTAGTTTTTCTCTAAGATTATCAATGCCAAACGCAGGATTTCTTGCAGAACCATTGACAAGCACAGCAAACTCCAGCCACTTGCCTTTTGGTGTTCTGGCATACCCGGCAAGAGACACCACGTCGTAAGGTTCAGTGAGCGTTCCTGTTTTAGCACGTAACACAATATTTTTTTTGTTTGAACCTATGTCTAAATAACGATCACTCAAAGCACCTGCACTGCCAGGTGTAGCTAAAGCACTCATAAAATCAGGAAATAAGTCAGACCTTTTATAAATATGATCTAAAAGGTTTACCACATCACGGGCAGAAAGACGATTTTCTGGGGTTAAACCACTTCCACTATTTAATACAATTGACTCGCCATTACCTTGTTGGTTGCAGTTTTTTACCAAAGAACACATGTATTTTTGCAATATTTGAGAAGAATCTTGCAAACTAAGATTTTTGCGAACGCTAGCAGGAGTAGAATAAGCTTGAAGATCTAAAGTTAACATATCTGCAATAAAATTATTGCTATATTTGAACAACCCACCCAATTGCCACGCCAAAGGAAAACTCTGAACAGAAGTCAAGGCAATATCGGTGTTCTTTAATGGAGAGGACTCAATTGAAAACTCTCCGGAGGTTTTGATACCAAACACATTTAGAAAAGCACCAAGTGACTGAGCAGTGTATCGCTCAGGATTAGAAACCGATTTATACATATAACGAGAGACAGATTTTATGCCAATTTGACCAGTAATGACAAAAGTATCTACATTGTCTTTTGTGATGCGCTCTGCATAAAGACTTGTTTTTGTTTCTCTACTGGTTACAACTTTATTGATAATTTTTATGCTAGAAACAGGAAAAGGAATAACAGCAACTGAAGCTAACTCACCCTTATTTTTGCCAGGAGTCACCTCAAGACCTACAGTCCCAAAGTTAAAACTCGCAGAGGAAAGTCCCGCGTTGTAAGCACTGTGACTATGAAGCTGGGACACAACTCGCGAGGCATCAGGAACTACATTTCCAAAAAAGGAAGTATTTACGACTACTTTACCGGTAACCTTTTTTAATCCTAAACGGGATAGATTTGAGACAAACTCTAGAAGCTTTTCTGTTGTGAAATAAGGATCACCAGAACCATTAAAAATCAGATCTCCATCTAATACACCTGCTTTAAGGCTACCTCTGCGATAAAAAGATGTGGAAAATGTTTTATCTGTTCCCCAAGTTTCTAAGGCTTTTGCACCAATGACGAGCTTACTCACAGATGCTGGACTTAAACGCAAACCAGAATTCAAGTCTGCTATCACTTTGTGTTCGTAGGGATCCCACACAAACGCAGAAACTCGAGCACCCGAAGAAATTAACGCATGCAATTTCGGAAGATTATCAGAAGATTTAATAACAATTTCTGCATAACTTGTACAAAAAATGCAAAAAAACAAAAGCAAAAAGCCAACTGTTTTAACTATTTTCATTTTTCAATCCCCATGGATTATTTAGACTAGTTTAAACGGTTGGCTACCAAAGACAAAGAAAAAACTGGATATAATTTGACGCACATCAATAATTTTAGACCCGTTCATCAATACCCTGTTTTGCTCCAATGGCTTGACGCGCCAAAGTATCACATTTCTCATTGTATTTATCACCAGAATGACCTTTAACCCATTCCCATTCCACTTGGTGTTTAGACAACAAAGCGTAAAGTTCAAGCCAGAGATCCTGATTCTTTACCGGCGATTTTGAGCTTGTGCGCCAGTTATTTCTCCTCCATTGATCAAACCAACCCTGCGTGAAGGCGTTCTTCACATACTGACTATCAGTTACGATTTTGAGGACAACGGGTCTTGTCAGACACTGAAGCCCCTTGATGACAGCCATCATTTCCATACGATTATTTGTAGTCATTTTTTCAAAACCAGAAAGGTAGCGTTGAAAGTCTCCACACAAAAGAACACATCCCCAACCACCAGGACCAGGATTTCCCGAACAGGCGCCATCCGTGTATAAGATAACTTTGGTTTCCATTGGTCTACTCTCAGGACTTGTCATGAAATTTTATCTTCTTTCTTCTTTTGCAATATTAATGGCCTTGAAAAGTTTAACCGTCATGGCCACGGAAGCTAAATCTAGTTCTATAAATCAAAACCAAGAAAAAAACACAACATCTGCTTTTGAACGAGGGATTTCGTCACGACTTTTGCCAAAAACATCTCAAACAATCACAGTGCCGGAAGCATACTTTGCATTTGGTATTTATAAGGAATATTTGCTTTGGCAAACCTCTGAATTGTATGAACCTTCAGGTCTTGGCTTAATGCTTGGATTCCAACAACATATTAGGGGTCCTTGGAGTGGTGGAATTGAAGTCCTTTGGTCGGACTGGAAAGCAAAGCCCACTCATCCAGAAGTAAGCGATACAAGCCCCCTCTCTATTTTTTCAAAAATAGACTTTGAACCCACATGGCCAACGTTTGTTCCCAGAAGAATTTCCTCAGTTTACAAGCCTTACTTAAGTGGTGGAATTGGATATACACTTTTTTTTGATTCTAGAAGCCTGATGTCAGGTAGAACAAAATCAGGCTTTGGGCAAACTGCGGCCACTTACGGTGGTGGTTTGCGCATTATTTTACCAGTGTCTTTTTCCTTAAAAATTGGTTTAGAACAGTGGAATGGAATAGAAAATTCAACCTATTCTTCCAATGCATTTTATATTCAACTAAATATTGGTGATGTTGATAAATTTTAACATTCAAAGAGAAACTAAGTATGATAAACATATTGAAATGCATGATTTTATTCTTTGGAATTCTATCACAATCAAGCTACGCGGTTGGGCAGGATTTTTCTGAATTTTATAATTCCAAAAAGTTTGAACTCTTATCTGAAAACAAATCTTTACTCCTTTGCGGTTCTGGAAAAAAATCTGTGGTGTTCTCAACATTTGAATCTAAACTTCTACTTGTTTTAAGTAATTATTTTCTAAATAAAAAATTAAACCCCGATATTGATTGGATACACTTTACTCCCCCACCCGTATCATCGGAAAATTTTTCAGAAACCAATATGAAACTCCTCTCTTCAGAATTAAAACAATTATTATTTGTATGTCTTGTTTGGCATGACTCACAAAGATTAGAACTTTTTGTCATTAAAGATGAAGAAATTCAAAAACAACTCTTACGAGTTAAAAAAGACCGACCATGGAAAACTCTTCCAGAAGCCTTAGTCAGTAAAATCGATCAATTGCCCGAGCAAAACTTAAAAAAATACATATATATGATTTTAAGAACACAAATTTTTCAAGATACCCGTGGTAATTTGCTCCAAAATAAAAATCTGTGGTTTACTCACTGGACGTGGCTTGTTCCTAGCAAACTTCACGGAAGCTGAGAATGAATCATTCTTTTTCATTTATATGTTTTAGCCCAAGTCATAAAATTAAAAATACATCCTATGGAACTCCTCCTGGTTTTAATGAAAAAAATTTATCCTTAGCAATGTTCTCGATCTGCAATAAAAGTTCTTACGCACCTTCCCTCACACAATTAGACGTTTTTTGCGCATCAGTTTTCGCGCCTTCAACAAACTTATATTGCTACTCAGCTTGCGTCCTGTGTCATATAGAAGGCTTACTCGTTGGGTTTTTAAACGCAAACATAACGTTTGAAAATGTGGACATAGACTTTATCGCTATTCAAGAAGAATACAAGAGAAAAAAAATAGCTGAAACTCTTTTCGAAATTATGGAAAAAGAATTGATTTTGAAAAATAAAATTAAACTTGTAACACTTGAAGTTGGTGTTCAAAATCAAGCTGCTCTTCATTTTTATGAAAAAATCGGATTTAAAAAAATTGGAATAAGAACAAAATACTATAAAAATAGAGAAGACGCTGTGATTATGCAAAAAATATACCAGAATCGTGAATGACTCACTTCACAAGAGCTCTCCTAGCATTACTGCCACGCCATAGGAATAACTTGGGAAAAATAAGGATAATTTTTGAATTTGGGTTTTAAAATCTCAAACAAAACTGCTGTACAGGTAAAAGCATCTCCTTCACCCGTCAATCTATTTTTCCAATTCACAACATCTTCGATTGCAACAAGAGAGGAATTTGAAGAAATTGCTTTATTTAAAAACCCAATGGCCATATTCCGCAAAGGCAAAGGAGAACTGAGTTCGCTGGCAAAGTAATAACTTGAGCTCAGTAATACAAATAAAGCCGCTAAACAAAAAAACAATTTTGCTTGCTCTTCAAAAGCCTCTGCCGAAACTTCAAACGCTTGGCACACCCGCAACACAAAAGCCTCCGTTAATTGAAGGTCGCGAGCTTGCGAGCCTCGGCTTGTAATTTCATGAATATTATCCGTTTGTATCAAAGGTCTAAAAAGCCGAACAAGCTTATTTTCTTCGGTAGGCGTATCATACTTTATTTGAGAGCGAGCTTCTCTATAAACATTTTGAAAAACTGATAGGTGCTCACCTAGGTTTAAAAGCTGAAAAAATTTAGATACTTTTTCTTTATTACAGAAAAACTCATAAGCACTTTTAAACAACCTGACGTGATTAAATACTTCTTGAAGACTAATGCTTCCCTGATTTTGTAATAAATATTGCGATTGTTCATTTAATTTAAAGTAATAAAAATTATCAGATTGTATGTCTCTATTTTCGTCAGTATCATATTCTAGCAAAATTTTTTCATAATAACCATAAGAAACATCAATAACATGAGAACCTTGAGGCCCAAACAACAACATGTTTTACTCAAGAGCGCTTGATAAATCCTCCTCTGATCTTAATCCACCCGAGTCAAGTCTCTCAACAACAGGCTCGATAGGAGCAGGAAAATGTGAAAGATAAACTGCTTCTATCGTATTGCCATGTTCCTTCATTTTTTCTTCAGAAGATGATTTTAGAGAATAAATTAACTGCGCAAGAAAGACTCTATTTTCAATACAAAATTCTTTCGAAGGAAGAGAATCTAGGATAACAGTCACAAGCATTTCCTGTTCTATAGGTGTAAATACTGTTACTTTTGCATTGGACTCGGCTATTTTTGCTGAAAGTAACGTAGTTTTAATAAAATTCAAAATAATAGGACTCCTTCTGTAATCAGAAGTTGTACACAAAATAGAGTAAAAACTAGATGAGTGTATTAACACAAGGCTTTTTGCAGCAGGTTCCAAAGCTTCAATTTTAGTAATTAAGCTCTCCATGAGGGAAATTTTTAACGCTAAATCACGTATTGAATGAATGGTAGTCAAAAGACTTGCCCTATTGGCCCGATGGTTAAAATATTGATCAATTAATCTCTCTGTTGTAGGGATTTGGAGGTCGAGGTTTTGGACACCTTGCAAATCCGCTCCTGTAAAAATCGCATCTTGCGTAATAGCATCTTGACAATTTGCTCCTGAGAATTTCGCATCGCGCAAATCCGCATCGCGCATATTTACACTGCTCAAATTCGCACTTAGCAATTTCGCATTGAACAAATTCGCACTTAGCAATTTCGCACAGATCAAATTCGCATCACGCAAATTCGCACTGATCAAATTCGTACCGCTCATATCCGCACCGCTCAAATTCGAATCGCGCAAATTCGAATCGCGCAAATTCGAACCGCGCAAATTCGTATTGCTCAAATTCGAACCTGAGAAATTATGAAAACTCAGATTAAGACCTGAAAAATCTAAACCGCTGAGATCCATGCCACTCAGATTGAGACCGTATAATAAATTATTCCTTGAGATAGAATGAATGCTTAAAGAATTCACTTCATCAAATGAATAATCACAATCTGACAAAAAATAGCTCAATGAACGCGTTAGAAAAGGGCTAAAAAACAGTTTAATCCCCGCAGATGTGTGGGTACTGT
>JAIXXU010000303.1 GCA_027490595.1 Pseudomonadota bacterium | reverse complement strand
TATTTTTAAAATTATTTCTCAATCAAGTAAAAACCTATTTGCCAAGAAAAATGCTCTTGCCTCTAAGTTTCAGACCCCCTCTTCATTTATTCATTCTCTCACTGATCAAGAAAAAAAAGGTGCTATTGATTTTGTTCTTACTCACCTTGGTATAAAGCAGTTTGCTAAAACTGTATTTATTTGCGGCCATGGTAGTCATACCACGAACAATGCATTTCTTTCGTCATTGCAGTGTGGCGCTTGCGGAGGGCACTCGGGTGATCTTAATGCTCGTTTTTTATGTGATTTACTGAACGATAAAGACTTGCGAGAAGAAATAAATTCTGAAAATAAATTCTATATTCCTTCGGATACTTCTTTTATTCCTGCACTCCATGAAACTGTTAGCGACGAAATTGTGATCTTAGATGGGGAAAAATATCCAGAATCTCAGAGAAACAAAATAAATGAACTTAAAATAATTTTTAGCCAAGCTGCTCAACGGGCTCAAGAAGAAAGATCAAAAATTTCCCGTAGACCACATGTTGATGCGTTGTCTCGCTCCGTGAGTTGGGCAGAAGTACGTCCCGAATGGGGGCTAGCAAGAAATGCTTGTCTAGTTGTGGCTCCACGCTGCCGTACGGAGTCCATCAATTTGGAGGGTCGGGCTTTTCTTCATGACTACGATTATTTTCAAGATACGGAACTAAATACTCTAGAATTGATCATGAGTGCACCCATGGTGGTAACCAATTGGATCAATATGCAGTATTATGCTTCCTCTGTGTGCCCAAAAACCTATGGTGCAGGAAATAAAGTTCTTCATAATATTGTTAGTATGTGTGGTGTTTTGGAAGGAAACAGTGGGGATTTGAAAATTGGTCTACCGTTTCAATCTGTGCACGATGGAGAGAATCTCATTCACGAGCCTTTAAGGTTGTCTGTTTTTATCGAGGCGCCGGTTGAGGCTTTGGAAGCGGTAATTTCTAAAAACAAGCATGTAAATGATTTAATTGAAAATCAGTGGCTTCATATCTTTTCTATCAACAGAGAGAACAGGCATATTTTACGTAGACGACTTGCCGGAGATTACGAAATCATAAATTGACTAGCTTGCCTTGTTTTATTTTATCCTTTTTGGTGTCATAATTTATATTCATTTCAAAGCAAGGAGCTCATACTATGTTCAAGAAAAGAATGTTTATTTATTTTGCAATAGGTTTGGCTATTTCAGGTGTGCAGTTCCTAGCTCATGCCGATGGAAAAACCACCTATGATTCCTACTGTGCCGTTTGTCATGCAAATGGGCTCGCTGGCGCTCCGAAGAAGGGAGATAAAAAGGCATGGGCTCCACGTTTAAAGCAGGGTGAAAGCGTTCTTATGGAACACACCAAAAATGGTATCCGCGCAATGCCAGCAAAAGGTACATGTATGAGCTGCTCAGAGGCTGACTTAAAGGCTGCCATTAAATATATGACTAAATAAAACAACTGAAAGCAATACGATGAAAAACCAGCCCAAAGGAATTATCGCGCTTGCTTCCACAGAAATGTGGGAGCGTTTTAGTTTTTATACGATGCAATTTTCTCTCGTTTTGTATGCCACAGCCACGGTAGCAAAGGGTGGACTAGGTTTTGATGATACCCACGCTTTGCGCATAACAGGAATTTATGGAGGACTTGTTTATGCTACGCCTGTTCTTGGTGGTTATGTTGCTGACAAGTGGTTAGGTAGACGAAATGCTGTCATGGTTGGCGGGCTTCTTATGGCTATGGGGCATTTCGTTTTAGCTATGGGGGGCGTGTTTCATTTTTATCTTTCACTTTTATTTTTAGCCTCAGGTTGTGGTCTGCTGAAGCCAAACATCACGTCTCTTGTGGGTGATTTATTTGATAAAGGGGATGAAAAACGGGAGGCTGGTTACAATATTTTTTATGCAGGTATCAATGTTGGAGCGTTTTTGTCAGGAATTGTGGGAGGTGTTTTAAACGAAAGAATTGGATTTTATGCCTCATTTCTTGCTGCAGGATGCTGTATGATTGTGGCGATTTTAAACTTTCGTCTCACGGCATTTAACACATTAAAGCTACGTGAACAGCATGTTAGTGCAACAACAAATACTAAAAAAATTAAATTTTCTGCTTTAAAAGAGACCGAAAAAAAAGATGTTTATTTGTTTGTTGGTTTATGCATCATGAATGTGGTTTGGCAAATTGCTTATAACCAGTGGGCAGGTTCTTTGAACTTATTGGCACAAAATAATACAGATCGATTTATAGCTGGGTTTCATGTGCCAGTTTTATGGTTTGAGTCTTTAAATTCTTTCTTTATCATTACGTTGTCACCTCTTTTTGCGTTGTTGTATATTGCATTGCAAAAGCGCAATAAGAAAATTTCTTTGTCGTTGAAACTC
The DNA here is from genome assembly GCA_027490595.1 of Pseudomonadota bacterium. GTDB lineage: Bacteria > Bdellovibrionota_B > Oligoflexia > Silvanigrellales > Silvanigrellaceae > Silvanigrella. The sequence goes on along the minus strand of JAIXXU010000303.1, from coordinate 571 downwards.
TCCCTGGGCTATTTCTTAATGAGTGCTGCCTGCTTGGTGATTCTGCCTGCCGTATTAAAAGTGCAGACAGAACAACATTATTTAACAAGCCCTTTGTATCAAGTGGGCTTTTATTTTTTATCGACTTTGTCCGAGCTTTTTACCATGCCTGTGATGTTTTCTGCCGCAAGCTTGCTGGCTCCAAAGGGTTACGAAGGACGTCTTACTGGTTTTTTCGTATTTACAGGATTGGCAATGGGAAATTATCTTGCAGGTTTTACGAGCTCATTTTTCACAAAGCGAGGGGATGCAATGCTTTTTTTAAGTCTCAGTATTGTTACCTGTGCATTTGGACTTGTTCATATTTTATTGAATAAGAAAATTTCAATGATAACGGAAAAGGCTAGGGTTTAGTTCTAGCCTTTCGTATTGTTGTTGGTGGGTGTTTTTCCAATAGCTTCTTTTCGGCTGAGTTTAATTTTACCAAAACGATCTAGTTCAATTACTTTTACAAGCACTTCATCGCCTTCTTTTACGATGTCTTCTGTTTTGTTCACACGGTTTGCGGCAAGTTGTGAAATATGCACAAGGC
>JAIXXU010000010.1 GCA_027490595.1 Pseudomonadota bacterium | reverse complement strand
ATTTTTTCTAAGGGAGGCTTTGTCTCAGCACCAGTTGTTTGGGCTGCATGGCTGAATCGTATTCCTGTGGTTATCCATGAAAGTGATGCCACTCCCGCTCTAGCGACAAAACTAACTCTACCTTTTTGCCAAAAAGCCTTGTTTGCCTTTCCTGAAACGGTTTCAAAAATTATGCCGTACTTTGCAAAAAAATCTGAGGTTGTGGGACTCCCCCTACGCGCCTCACTTTTTGGGGCAAACAAAGAAGAAGCCTATCATTTTTTCAAATTCTCTCCGGAAAAAAAAACACTCTTGATTTTTGGAGGAAGCCTGGGAGCAAAAAGTTTGAATGATAAAATATATGCTATCCTTGATAAACTAACACTAAAATACCAAGTGATTCACATTACAGGCAAAGGTCATCAAAAAAATCTAAATTCCTTTGAAAACTACAGACAATATGAATTTTTAACTACAGAAATGAAATATGTTTATGCAATTTCTGACCTGGCTATTTGTCGCGCCGGAGCTAGTAGTATTTTTGAGCTTGCAGCAGCCCGTATTCCCATGATTTTGTTTCCTTTGGGATTGAATGCAAGCCGCGGTGATCAAATTATCAATGCAACCATCTTTCACTCCCATGGATGGGCTCAAAAAATAGATGAATTAAAATACCAGCAAGAGGTTTTTTTAAATTTATTAGAAGACACAATAAAAAATATAGAAACTTATAAAGATAAAATTCAAACCGCACCGACAGCAACAGCCGCACATGATGTTGCTAGAATTCTCTCTTCCTTTTTCAAAAACTAGGTTTCTTCATGGCTAAATTTCTGAAAGTAACCCCTACCATCCAACGATTTCAATGCAATCCTCAAGAACTTTCTGTTTTGGCAGGTGACTTTTCAAGGTGTTTAATGCCTGGTGATTGGATTTTTCTCATTGGAGATTTAGGAACAGGTAAAACCACTTTTGTTCAGGAAGTTGCAAAAACATTTGATATTAAAGATAAAGTAACAAGTCCGACATTTTCTTTGATTCAAGAAATAGAAGTGTCTAGTTCGTGGACATCTGTGAAAAAAATACTTCACTTAGACCTATATCGTTTAAAATATCCTAAAGATTTATATTACTTAGGTCTTGAATCCCTATTTGATAAAACAAAAAGTATTGTGTTTATAGAATGGCCTGATATCTTTTCTAAAGAGGACTGGAATAATTTCTTTGCGTTAACTCAATGCACAGAGCCTTCAAGAATGATTCAAATAAAAATTAGTTACGCAGAAAAATTTAGAGACTACGAAATAGTTACTGTTAGCAAGGAAGGCTTTTAACTTTACATAAGGAAAAAACTTATGCCATCCGTTCAAAATTCAGTCTATTTTTATAAAAGTATTCAAAGCCAAAAGCAAAAATATAGGTCTAACATCAACGAGCCAAAAAGCGATTTTTTTGAGTCTTTCAAAACACGCCTTCATGAAAGCCCGGAAACCAGGGAAAATATCATTAAAGCCATTAACATACTGTCGTCTCTTGATAAAAAAGAATTTTCTGAGGACGTTTTACAACTTATTGATAATAAACTTTTAAATAATACAGAGTATTCTTCTCAAATCTTCAAGATGAGTGTCCACAGACATTCTATTTTTGATCGCCTCGTGGGGAAGTATTATACGAATAGTATCAAAGATTTTTTCCACGATCTAGGAATAAAACCGGAAGAGTATGAAAAGCAAGAATACAAGCTCACACCCAAAAAATTCATTCAAACTTTAACAGAAAAAACGAACTTGAAATGTACTAACTTGAGTAATTTAGACCTTAGTGATTCAGATTTATCTCAATCATTCCTACCTAGAGAAAAAGAAAACTTTGAGAACACTGAACTTGGAAATACAAAGTTATCAGCACGAGAACTTGCCAGATGCCAATTCGAACTGGCAACCTTTCATTGCGGGAATGTCACCCTAGATTTTCAAGGGGAAGCTCTTGATAAAAATTCACTTACACAAATAGTTAATTCCATTGATAAAATAAACTCTAAATTTTTCAAAATAAAGCTAAATCTTTTTGAACAAATAATCACATACATTGAAAATGATGATATCTTACTTAAAGAATTCCAAATCGATGCAAGTTCAAAAAATACCCTCGGATACAAACCTTCTACAGATACCCATATCAGAAGCATTTGGCTCATTTTTAATAGTTATAGAGATCACAGCCAAAAAGTAAGAAGTTTTATAAACAATGGTATTATTGTTAGGGCGACTCAATTGGATTCTTACAGTATAAAAATACCTTCTTCTAAAACTATGCAAGTTTCTCTTTCGGTATCTACTCTAGTTCAAAACAAATTTAAAAAGAATTCTAACTTAATTCCTGATGTATATGGATATAAATTACTAATGAAGTTTTTTTTGAAAAACAAACAAGACTCAAAACTATATTTCAAAAATTCAATACTTATCAATAGACTTATCAACTATAGTAAAGGGCAACCAAAATTATTAAAATATAGAAAAAATTTAATTCAGCACTATTTTTCATGTATAGAAAAAAAGAATCAATTTTCTATATCAAAAACTTTAGAATTTTTTCCCAATGCAGAACTGGATAAAAAGAATTTTTTCGAGAGTTATAATGTAATTACAACGCATGATGGAACACAATTCATGATGATAAAGAAAAAACAATTTGAAAACTTGGTATCATCACTAGAACCCACTTATCTTATAAATATTTTTCATAACAATGCATCCATAAAGTGCTTAGAAAATAATAATAATAATAATGAAAAATCTATTGAAACCAAAAAATTTGATTCAAAAGAAACCTTTATCAATGATTTTAATAATTTCTGCATTGGCAAAGGGATAATTCAAAAAGAACCTTGTGAAAAACAAGAAAAGTAGCTTTCACAATATTGTCTTCTAAATAAAATTAAATTTTTGCAGGAGCTTTAATTTTTTCAAAAGCCAAGAGTGCTTGTTGTCTAGATGCAGATAAGTCTACAATTGGCATAGGATATGTGACCCCTAATTTAACTTTAGCTGATTGCAATATATTCTCTGACGCCGTCCATGGCGCAAACAAGTATGGTGTAGGAATGTTTGCAATTTCTGGAACAAACTTGCGGATATACTCCCCTTGTGAATCAAAGTTTTCACTCTGAGACACGGGATTAAAGATTCGAAAATAAGGAGCAGCGTCTGCACCAGAACCTGCAACCCATTGCCAACCAGCTGTATTATTAGCAAAGTCAGCATCAACCAAACAATCATCAAACCATTTTCGTCCCTCTTGCCATGACAAAAGTAAGTTTTTTACTAAAAAAGAACCAACAATCATGCGAACTCTATTGTGCATATATCCTGTTTGCCATAGCTCACGCATGCCAGCATCTACAATGGGCACGCCAGTAAGTCCTTTTTGCCATTGACGCAAATAAATAGGATTCGCCTGCCATGGGAAATCATCAAATTTAGAATTAAAATTGTTTTTCATCATATGAGGAAAATGAAAAAGCAGGTAATAAGAAAACTCTCGCCAACCAATTTCAGCTAGAAAACGCTCTTTATTTGGGCTCCCATTGGCAATTGAGTCTTGAACGTGATGCCATATAAAATGGGGTGAAATTTCGCCAAAACGTAAATGGGGAGACAGCCTTGACACATGATCTTGTGCAGGAAAATTTCGTCCTTCAGCATAGTGCGAGAATTTTTTTTCCATAAAAAGTTCAAACTGATTTAACGCAGCCGCTTCGCCAACTTTCCAGAGATGTTTCCATGGATGATGCCATGAATGAGAAGGTAAAATATGCTTCTCAACAGTCCCATAGTCGGAGTTAGAGTCTAAAATATAATGAGTTTGTTGCGGCAGTGGCAAAGGTCTTCTGGGCCCAATGGCCTCAAGACAACCTTTTTTAAAAAAAGGAGTAAATACTTTGTAAGGAGTGCCATCTTTTTTAAGTACAGATGCAGGATCCCATAGGATAGCAGATTGAAACGTTTTCCAGGTAATTTCTTGGTTTCCAAGAACCTCAGCTAATTTCTCATCAAGCTCTATTAACCAGGGTTCTTCACCACGGCTGGCATACACATGTTTAATGTTAAATCTATTGCATAGGTTTAGTAGTATTTCATCTGTTTTACCAAAATACACATTAAGTTTGCCACCCAAAGACTCATTTAATTTTTGTAAGCTCTGGGAAAGCCACCAACGACTTGCTTCTCCTAATAAATAATCAGGACATGACTCCACATCATAAATGTAAACTGGCAATACATTTTCATGCCTAGCAGCAGCAAACAATCCCGGGTTGTCTTTTAAACGCAAATCATAACGAAATAAAAAAAGTGAGGTGCTCATATTAACCTACAGATTCAGGAGAAGCTTCAAGTGAACTACTATCCATTGATTTCAAGGCATCTAGAGCTTGTTTTTGCTCATCTAGATTCAACTGTAAAGATCGCAAACTAGGCAAATCTGAAATTTTCGAGAGACCAAAAACGTCTAAAAATTTTTCTGTAGTTTTATACTCCATGGGGTTTCCTACTTCTTTTTTGGTGCCAGAGACATAAATGAGATCTTTCTCTTTTAAGGTCTGTATAATAGAAGAACTATCAAGTTGCCTGATGGCATTTACTTGCGCTTTTGTAACAGGCTGTTTGTAAGCAATAATAGAAAGAGTTTCTAACGCATTTTTACTTAATGCTCTTGGTTTTCCAGAATAATGTTTTTTTATGACATCAACAAAGCGATCGCGCGTGCGCATTTGATATTTATTATCTTTTTCAAATAGTTCAAATGCACGATGCACGTATTCTAAACTTAAAGCTCTCAGACACATTCTAACGTCAGGCAAAGATACTTCACCTAATATAGCTCGAATTTCTCCAGCATCTAAAGGACCATCTGCCACAAATAAAATTGCCTCAACCTTCAGCTTAAGCTCTTCAAAAAAGGACTGGTTAGGCTCCTGAATTTCTGTATAAAGATTTTCTTGTTCCATAAATCCAACTTTTTAAAAAATGACGTGGTGGACTGTATCCTTTTATTTTTTAATTATCAACAGGAAAATTTAAGTATTATTTTGTATAGTTATGCTTTTGTTTCTTAAACCATTTAAAAAATCAGCAGTACACATAGCCTTTTTACCCGCAGGCTGTAGCTCTAAAATACCAAGAGTTGTATTTTGCGCACAACCAATTAAAATTTCTTTTTGATTAATATGAACTTCTCCAACATTAAGTGCTCTATTTTCTTCTATCTTACTACTCAGTAACTTACACTCCACTATTTTCCCGTCTATAATAAAATTAATTTTTGCCATAGGCCAAGGCTGAAACGCACGAATTTTATTATGACACTGCAATGCAGTTAGAAAATTGGGATGAATAAAAGATTCCTCTGCGCTTAACTTAGACGCATGACATGCATCATCTGAATTTTGAGGCTCAGGATTGAGCTTACCTGCATACAAATCTGGCAAAATATCCACTAACATCCGAGCACCAAGAATGAAGAGTTCTTTCAGCATTTGCGGACTGGTGACATCCAAAGGTACCTGGTATTTTTCTTGCGCTAAAATGGGACCAGCATCCATTTCTTTCACGGTATAAAGGAGACTCACTCCACTCACCTTATCGCCATTTTCCAAAGACCTTTGTACTGGGGCTGCTCCCCTATACCTTGGCAAGAGACTTGGATGAATGTTGATAGTTCCCAATTTGGGGATTTTTAGAAATTGACTTGGTAAGTACTGACCATACGCAGCAGTAATGCAAAGATCTGGCTCACAACATCCCAAATCCTTCAAAAAATCAGGCTCTTTCACTGAAAGAGGACTTAAAACAGGAATACCATTTTCATAGGCAAACTCTTGAACAGGAGATGGAATAAGCTGCTGACTTCTAGAAGATCTTGCTGGCGGCTGCGTAACAACTAGGATTAATTCGGAATGAGCTCTCGCTCTCTTAAGAAGTTCATTTAGGACAACACAAACAACTTCAGGCGTGCCTAAAAACACTATTTTCTTGCGAGGGGTCTTGGTAAGTAGCATTTCTGGCAATCCTATATAATTTTTTTAAATTTAATTCTTCTTCTAATAGTTCACGCCAAAAATCACGGTCAAAAAAAGCTGTATGTGGTATGAAAAACTCATCTCTAGAGAAAATAAATGGAGTGCAATCTTCAATACTCACAGCATCATTTAACGCTGCATACAAAATATCAATATCTAAGCCTCGAGGTTCCCACTTGGCGATTCGACTATGACCTCTAATATTTTCAATAGGAACAATGACCGTTTGGTAAAACTGATAAGGATCAATCTGAGTGGCAATTTCTATAATAAAATTGAGATAATCCTGGTGATATTGAGCTGCCGGATAAGCTGGATTCACCCATGGTTTTGTATATAACCACGACGACATTTGTAGAGTTGTTGCCCTGGATTGAAGGTATTTTAAACCTTCCTGCACGTGCTCTTCTTTGTTTCCAAGGTTAGACCCAAAAGCTAACAATAAACGAAAACCCCGGACAGCAGAGCTACCCAGGGTTTCAATTTTATCAGGCAGGAGAGTGTTCACTGCCATGAACTCATTTTGCGTAGACGGTAGCCGCCAAGCTTGTACGGCCTTTGGCGCGACGACGTTTAATCACTGCACGTCCATTTTTTGTTGCCATACGCGCACGAAAACCATGTTTACGCTTACGAACTTTGTTGCTTGGTTGAAATGTTCTTTTCATGAATATCACCTATCAAATTGAAAAACTTAGTCACCAGGTGACCAGATAGTGGTCACTATCATGCGAACTATGTCAATGCAAGAGTAAACTGTAATTAGTTTTTGATTACGACATCATCGCGACGATTTTTAGCCCAAACTTCTTCGCCTTCTCCTACGACTGCAGGGTGCTCTTTTCCATAGCTGACTGTAGAAAGATTATTTACCGAAACCCCTTGTTTCACAAGAAAATCACGCAATGAAGCCGCACGCTTGTTGCCTAACGCCAGGTTATATTCCACTGAACCACGATCATCAGTATTTCCTTGAATTTCGACTTTCAATTGTGAATTGTTCTTTAATTCTTGAGCAATTTGATTCGCGGAAAGCAGCTGATCTTTACGAATAGTGTACTTGTTAAAATCAAAGTAAACGGATTGCAAATTGCTAGAAACAGATTTGGGAGTATCAACTTTAACGGGCGCTGCTGCTTCAGCAACTTCTGAGGAAACAGGTTTTTTAGTACTTGAGCAACCAACAATACTTAGCGCAGCCAGTGAACAGAAAACAAAAGACTTAGCAAAACTTTTTGTAGAAAACATGAGAACTCCTTCTGGATTATTAAGTTTACTGATTTTTAAGCTATCATACCGCCTTAAAGAAAATCAACGCCCGAGGGTCTCGTATTGACCTAAATATCTTGCACTTTTGAAAAATTTGCGATAAGCAGAGCCACTACCACCTTTTGTGGCATTTTTTCCCGTCGAGGTCACACATGTCTTCTGAAAAAATTACTATACAAGCAGAGCACCGCGCCCAAGCACCACGAGGCTTTCATAAAAAAAGCAGATTACAAGGGCTTATTCCAGGCATTTTATATCGTCAAGGGAAGTCTTTTCCAATATCTGTACACGCTAATACTCTACCCAAAAAGCACTCTCATTCACAAGTTATTTCAATGTCCATTGATGGCAAAGAACATAGCGTTTTGATGCGTGAAGTCCAAGTGAATCCCCTCAATGATTCCCCTCTACACTTTGACTTTCAAGAAGTCTCCTCAACAGACAAAGTAAGAGTTCACGTTCCCTTGAACTTTATAGGTCTAACACGTGAGCAAGAAAAAGAAGGTCAATTTAGCATCAGAGTTCGCTACCTTGAGTTAAGAACCACTGTGTCTCAACTTCCTCAACAAATTGACGTCGACGTGAGCACTCTAAAAGCAGGCGAATCTATTCAACTTTTTGATCTAAATTTGTCTAAAGATTTTTATGTGAAAACCGGAAAAGGCAAGAACGTTGCTCTTGCTTCTATCGTCAAGCTTTAATTCTAAAGCCCATCTTTATGCCCCAAATTTTGCTTGTGGGTTTAGGTAACCCTGGCCCACAATACGAGCTCACCCGCCACAACCTTGGCTTCATGTTTCTTGATAGTTTAGCGCAAGAAAACTCCGTTTCTTTTCAGTACCAGAGCAAGTTCAAAGCAGACATTGCTAAAATATCCTGGCTGGGAGCAGATATTATTCTCGCAAAACCTCTCACCTATATGAATTTGTCTGGCGAAAGCGTTCAAGCCATCTTGCATTATCATCGAATCGAGACAAACCAACTCATCGTCGTTTTTGATGACCTTGATCAAAACCATGGTGCCGTGAAAATGCGTCATGGTGGAGGCCATGGAGGACACAATGGTATCAGGAGTATTCTTCAGCAAGTTGCTAAAGATGATTTTTACCGTGTGAAAATAGGAATAGGAAAGCCCCTACACAAGACCGCTACAGCAAATTGGGTCTTACAAAAATTTTCAAAAACTGAACTAGAAATTATTTATGAAGATAGTTTTCTATCTACAAGACAAAGAATACAATCTATTTTCAACCAACAACGATAAGTGTGCCCTGGTTCAGAAGAATAACTAATCATGGGAAAATTTCAGATTGGTTACAAGCAATATGCTTCAAATATCACTCGCAATAAAAAATCTTTTCTATAAACCCCCTGAAATCTAGACTATTTACCGTTTTTTCAAAAAAAAACGTCAAGAGCCCAGACTTATAAAATAAATGTTGATAATCATTATTCATGTGTATATATTTGGCTTTATGTTAAGAAAGCTCTGATTTATTTCAGGTATTTCTGAACAAACTAGCGTGAATATACACGTCGCAAACTTTAGCAAATAAGGGGATTTTAGTATGTCACAAGCTCCAATAGGTAACGTCATTAAAAGGCACATAGATTCTAGCACATATAAGAGTAATGAACATACACCCGAAAATGAAGGTAAATTCATTATGAACGCTTGCGCAGAATTAAAATCTTTAAATTTTAACGAAGTTATTTATCTTATAGTTAACCCATCATCCAAATTTCATTCTCTTTTAGTTTCAAAATCGCAATATTTTGGGCCTAATATCCCTAAATCTATTCATGCTATATTGGCCTTTTTCTTTACAAAACATTTTCCTTCAAAAGCAATTACTTCAAGCAGTGGAAGCTTTAATTTCGCTGAATTGAAGGAACACTTAAAATTTTTAGGACACAGTAAAATTGTAGAAGCTTTAAATCCTTCTGATTTTAATCATATTTTTATGAATAAAGAAAAAAATACGCTTTCTTTTTCTAAAGATTTTATGGATGAGCCTTTCGAATTAAAACTTACTCAAGAAGAACCCTGCAAACTTTATTTTAATCCTCAAACTGATCTTTATGACTCTTTACCATCCAATGAAGATTTGCCTGGTCAGGATATACGTCGTCCGGATGATTTAAGAGGTACGGATTTAAGAGGTACGGATTTAAGGTCTAAGTTTTCTGGTCCTCGTGGTGAAATCCCAGACGGTTTTCCTGTGAGACTTTTGAATGATGCGAACATCACAGACGAACAACTTGTGAGAATCAAGAATAATGAGAACATCACAGGCGTGGGTCTTGATCACCTTAGGATACATCTTGCGGAAATCAAGAATAATGAGAACATCACAGACGTGGGTCTTGGGCACCTTAGGAGGTATGCGCTCGGCGAGAATGTTGAGTCTTGAGGGCGCAACCTTTCGTTTGCAGTGCAGCCCATAAAAAAATCTTGCACTGTTCTGTAAGTTTTATCAGCACCAAAACGCAAAGACTCTTTGAGTTCATCCAGGCTAAGCTTAAATTTCAAAAATAATTCTTCTCTTTTTTTAAACGATTTTCAATTCAAGGAAAATAAAAATTGAGACAACAATGGAAAGAAAATAATTAAAATTGTCCTATACCAGGTTTTTCATTTTTTATATGTTTAGCTATTGTTTCACTGACCAATCTTGAATAAGTTTTACCAAGAAAAAATCATAGTTTATTAAGGTGTTTTCGTCTTCAGGCTGATAACCATAGATTTTCACAACTTGCTTATAATGGTACCTAAACGCTCCAAGTGCTTGAAGATCTGATGTTAACTTGAGAGCATACTCCTTATCCTCAAAATAATTTTTATGATCGTTAATGCACTCTATGACACATTCGTTGCTTTTTCTGTCTTCCAACACACGACCTTTGTTAGACGTATCAGAATTATGATGCATTCTTTCTTCAATAGCCATTGCTAAAGATTTTTGTTTAATTTTTTCTTTTGCCTCTGGGTCTATTTTAATTACTTGAAATAGACCCTTGTCATTCATAGGAATATTTTTCTCTAAATACTCATTTACTTTTTTTAAAATAGCACCAATGTTTTTTTTATGATTATTACTAATTTTACCGGGATTTTCGTCAAGAATTTTCCT
>JAIXXU010000064.1 GCA_027490595.1 Pseudomonadota bacterium | reverse complement strand
TTATAATGTCAATATTTTTTATTCCTACATCTGACAAATATAGTTCATTTATTTTTTTCAAGGATTTGATATATTCAAGATCTTTAATATCACGGTTTCCAGAAATGTTAAGCGATATCAAATTTTTACAAGATCTTGTAATTTCTGAGATGCTTCTTATATCTGTATAGCTAAGATCTAGATACTTTATTTCAGAATTTATGTTTAAGAATGAATTATTTTTAATAGAAAGATGCGAAAGATTTAAAGACCTTAACCCTTTCATTTGAGACAAAGATGTCAAGTCTAAAATATTTGAATTTGCTAAGTTAAGAGATTTTAAACTTTGAAAACCAACAAGGGCATTTACATTCTCTAATTTTGGCAAATCTTCAAAATTAGCCCGATGATAACTTAAATTTAGCCCTTCTGGATGGGCATCAAGATCTTTAAGCCATTTAATAATAAGTCTTATATCTCTTAATGAACTATAAGTTTTTAGATACAAGAAAAGGGGGTCATCGTTTTTTGCATATAAATAAAAAGTTGGACTAAGGTTAATAGTTAATTTTTTTATGTCCCGAATTGAATTATTTGTTCTCGGATCAACAGCTGTAATCTCAATATTGCATTGAACGAATGATTTAATCACCTGGTTTTTTATTTTTATCTTTGAAGTTTCTTTATCGAAATAAAAAATACTCTTACACAAGTTATTATCTGTAGATGAGATATTTACTGAAAATGATTGGTTTTTTAATTTTACTGGAATTCCATCATAAGAAGTTAAACTATTCTTCTCATCAAAGTCATCTCCCAAGCCACCATCGCCTTTTGCAAGATAGGTCCCTCTTTGTAGGTTATTATCTTCATGAATAAAAATAACATCTTTGGGGTCCTCAACTTTTAATATGGAAATATTTTTTTCAATATCCTTATTTTCATTGCCTATTTCTGGCAACAATGTTGTTTCCTCTTGAATATGAGTAGATGACCCGCCCTTTAGTCCACATGCTGTTAGCCCCAGGACAGAGGCATAGTAGAATAGCATCATGAATTTTTTTTTCTTATGCATACAATCTCCGGTTAATCATGGTTATTGAAAGACAACTTTTCTATTGCCACAAATCAAATATTGTTGCTTAAGGGTGTGTAAAAACTGAACAATGGTTGCAGTAAAAAAAACAGTCCAATGATATTGTCAATCTCATTTTGGGCTGTCATATTGCAGTTCGTTAGACCGTTTCCATAAAATTAGGTCATTTTTAATTAGGGTTTTTTATGAATACGTTACACCGTAATGTTCAAGAGTTTCTTGATATGTACCCTACTCTATCTCTGAAACAAGCATTCATGCATCCAATGAGCGACCCCCAGTGTTTGGATGCCATATGGCATATTTCGGACTACAGTCATGAATCTTCTTTAATTGAAAAAAATTTTATTCATCTTTTTCTCTATATTCGCAACTTATATAAAGCATTATTTAATTGGATAGAAGGTCATGATGCATGCGTAGAAAAAACGTGGAAATCCAACTATAATCAAGAAAAATGTTTGTTAGGCGGAGGAGCAATGAATGTTATACGCGCCGCAGTTCTTGAAAAATCCGCAGTAAACTTGAGTATAGTCAAAGGTTCAAAATATCCTGCCCTAGAAGGCGAATATGCAGGGAAACCATTTTCTGCTGGTGGAGTGTCTCTCATATCTCATCCACGCAACCCTTATGCACCAATTATTCATCTCAATGTCCGGACAATAGCTGTAAAAAATGGAGATAACGTCACTCAGTGGATTGGTGGTGGAGCTGATTTAACACCAATGATTAAATTTGAAGAGGATACCTCTTTGTTTCATAATCATATGCGAAAATCTTGTACCACCTCTTTTAAAACGGAAGACTACGAAAAATTTAAAAAGTGGGCAGATGAGTACTACTATATTCCGCACAGAGGTGAAATGCGGGGCATTGGAGGGACTTTCTTTGATTTTCTTCCATATGAAGGCGAACATAGCCTTGAATTTCTGTTACAAATTGGTCAACAAGCTGCTCATGCATATGCTTCGATTGTAAGCCACAGAATGAACACACCTTATGATTCTGAATTAGAAGAAAAGCATCTCTACTGGCGTAGTCGATATGCTGAATTTAATTTGGTCTACGACAGAGGGACTAAATTTGGCTTGATGACAGGAGGTAATACGGAAGCAATTTTGTGTTCAATGCCTCCACGAGTGAAATGGTGAATTATCATGGTTGAAATAGGTTATTTTTCTTTTTGTTTGGCTTTAATTTTGGCATCGTTTGCTACTTTGTGCGGTGTTATTGCTTTATTAAAGCCTTTCGCCATTCTTTGTGAGATGGCACGCAACGCTTTAGTAGGGACTTTTCTTTGTATTTTAATGCCTTCTTTAGTGTTATGGTACTCCTTGTTTACTCACGACTTTTCATTAGATTACGTATTTAAGCACTCTGCAGTAAATATGCCGCCAGGATATTTATTTGCTTCTTTTTGGAGCGCATTGGAAGGAAGTCATCTCCTGTGGACATTAATTCTCAGTGCTATTTGTGCTTACTCAATATCAACTATTTCTAAAGATAATATTTACTATTGCCCGATTTTATCCATTGTATATGGGGTAAGCTTGGCTTTTATGTTGATACTAAACCTAACCGTATCAGCACCTTTAGTTCGTCTTTTTCCCTCTGGAGTATTCGGCCAAGGCATGAATGCTCTTTTGCAAAATCCTTATATGGCTATTCATCCACCAATGTTATTTACAGGTTATAGCCTTTTAATTGTCCCTTTTGCTTATAGCTGCGCAGCTTTTTATTACCAGCATATGTCTTTATCCTGGTTCACTATAGTTAGAAAATTTAGCTTGCTAGCTTGGATTTTCCTGACAGTTGCCATCTTTTTAGGTGGCCGTTGGGCGTATTGTGAACTCGGTTGGGGAGGATATTGGGCTTGGGATCCTGTAGAAAACAGCTCTTTTATGCCATGGATTGCTCTTACCACATCGCTACATACGTTTCTAATCACTAAAAATACGCAGAGACTTCCAAGACTTGCTCTTTTTTTAGTCATGATTGCTTTCATTTTAACTTTTTTGGGTACATTTATGACCCGTTCCGGTTTAATGAGCAGCATTCATTCTTTTGCACAAAGTTCCTTGGGTCCATCTTACTTAATTTGGATTGTTCTTCTTCTGCTGGTGACAATAATTTTTGTTTTTACAAAGGGCTATGAATTACCCGGTGCTGGGCAATCGTATGTTTGGAAATTTTCGAGAGAAGCTGTTTTATTATTTGCACATTTTTTCTTTTTATTTTTACTTGCGCTAGTTTTAATGGGAACAATTCTTCCTTTGGCTATTGAGTTTATAAAAGGTATTAAAATTTCTATTCAGCAACCATTCTACAATGCATTTGCCCCGTGGATTGCTTTTGGTCTGGTATGCGCAATTGGTATTGGCAATCTGATGACTTGGAGATCAGGGAAAATCAAAAGTCCTTTTTTCTCTCTTGTTATTCCTGCATTACTGGCGTCACTTTTCACCCTAATTTGTGCCATATTTAAGAATATAGATCATCGTTCTTTAATTTGTTATTTCGTTTTACTTTGGAGTGGATTTATTCTTATTGCTGGTATTGTTTTAAAATTAAAAGACATGCAATGGAATGCTCTTGAGTTGATAAAAAATCACCGAGGATACATGGGTGCTCAAATAGTTCATCTTGGCTTTCTTATGTGTCTTCTAGGTTTTATTGGCAATTACTCCCCTCTTTCCCAAGATTTAACTTTGGACAAGCAACAAACCAAACAGATTTTTGGATATAGTATTACAAACAAAGGTCTGGATTATAGCTCTTCTTTTAATAAACAAGAAATTAAAAATAAACTTGTATTAGAAAGAGATAATGAAGTTAATGTTGTTGAACCTAGTCGAAATAAATTTACAAACAATGACCAATGGTTTCATGAAGTAGGTATTTATTCAACTTGGTGGCATGATATTTATATTGTTCTTAGTTCTTTTGATATTCATAATGAAAGTGTCACATTAAAAATAAATTATAATCCTACTGTAAAAATGGTTTGGACCAGTCTTGTTGTTATGGTCATAGGAATTTTAATTGGCATAACTCACAGCTCCAAAAAAAAACCAATATCTGTTTCTCCTTCCCA
>JAIXXU010000152.1 GCA_027490595.1 Pseudomonadota bacterium | reverse complement strand
TCTCAGGGGATACCTTTTTAGATTGTCTGGAAAAGTGAGATCTTGGAATCTTAGGTACTTTTCACTGCCCTTTGGATTGTCGTTTGCATCTATTTTTTATTTGCTCGGCATGATGCTTTGGTTTGGTGGTCAGAAAGAATTACTTGTTTTCCTCGATACATCGCCTATGGCCTTTTGGTTTGCTGCTCCTTGCGTCATTTCTTTTGTTGTGATTTCCATTTTGGTATTGCAAGGTGCGCTGACTTTTTATGCTCGGATTTCAAATTTTATAGGTTTTCTTGTGCTTCTGGGTTTATTTTTTGTTTCTAACAGTATAGATATAGGTTTTTATCTCTGGGTTGCATTTTTTGCTTCCGTAGGTTTATTAGACGAAGTTTATGATTGGCGTTTTCGAAAGATTCGCAATTAAAGAAAGGATTATTATGTTAGTTTTACTTGAAGACAATGTACCAAACTTAGGATTTATCGGTGACTTAGTTAATGTAAAAAATGGTTATGCTCGCAATTATCTTTTGCCCAGAGGACTTGCCTCCATGGCAGATGAATCCAACAAGCGTCAGCTGGCTCATCAGCGTCGCCTTGCTGATGCAAAAAAAACTAAAGTTTTGGAAGCTGCTAAAGAGCTTTCTACAGCCATTGCCTCGTTGTCTCTCACAATTCAAAAGCCAGTAGGGGAAGAAGAGAAAATTTTTGGTACTGTTACTACTCAAGAATTGTCCACGGCTTTCTTGGCTGCTGGTTACCAGATTGATCGCCGAGTCATTACAATTATTGATGACATCAAACGAGTCGGTGTTTACAAGGGTTCAGTAAAACTTCATCCACAAGTAACAACTGAGTTTAATATTTGGGTTGTCGCTCAAGGATAACTTTCGATTGACCCACAATTGAAACTTTCACGTTATGATATTTAGGCCCTGCGCATTTTAGCCTGGGCCTTTCTTTATTCATGGTATAAAAACTATTCCATAGAAGGGTTTAAAACAGAGCCCTTTTTAAAAAACGCTTTGGCTCACCAAACTTAAGTTTTCTCATCGCTTTCCGATAAGCAAGCCATGAAACATATAAAAGATGTACAAAACTTAATTTCTGAAGGCAATATTCAAGAAGCCCTTGAGGTTCTTGAAAATGTCTTGTTGTTTTCTCCCAATAACCCACAGGCTCTCTATCTTAAAGCAAAAATACTTGATTCTTTGGGACATTTTCAAGAGTCTTTTTTAATTTTGCAGAAAGTAAATCGTCTAAGCGATGATGAAGAGTATAAAACAGCGTTTCAAGAGCGTCTTTATGAAGATCGCCGTGATAATTTATTTTCAATTCCCACAGAAGACGGTCGGGTTTATTACCCTTTCTCTAGGGCTCTGATTTTTATCTCAGCAATAGGTCTAGTTAGTTGTTTGCTGTTCCTTATTTTTGGTTCAAACATTTATATGGCAATAAATGATTTTCCAACTTTTTTAGGAGTATTCTTTATCGCAGTCATATCGCCTTGGATTGCTATTTTATTGTTTAATTACTTCTGCACCAAAAAAATCTCTGTTACCAGTCAAAGTATCCAAATTTTTCAGGGGATGTCTCATGTTACGTTTTTGTGGGATGAAATAAAATGTGTTGTTATTCAACATGAAAATAATATTAATATTGACTACTTGCAATTGATTGCCTATGGCTATCAATCAAAGAAACCTTTATTTAATTTGAATATTTCTCGTCATAAAAGTGTTGTGGTTTCACGCCGTCATTTAACTTTATTTATTCTTAATAAAGTTAAAATTTTTTCTTATTTACCCAGAAACTTCTTATTTGAAAATAGAGAAGAAATCATTAATTTTAATGGCCAAAACGAAGAGAAATTATTTCAAGATGCTGCATAATATGAATTTATTTCTTGGCATTTTATTTCCATAGATTTCGCAACCTTTCCAACAATTTTTTTTCTGAGCCTTCACTAGACGGTTGATAGGCATTTTTTTTGTAAGCTTTTTTTAATTTATCAATCTCTTCAGGCAAATAGATATAATGAATAAAATTGTTGTCGTAATCATGAGGGTATTTATATTCATGGCGTCCTTTTATCGTCAACGCAATTGGAGGTTGGGTAGATTTCCCATTTTCTTTTGCAAATTGTATCCAATCTCTCACAACATCAATAGCTCTGTAGGCACGATTACTTTTTGCTGTGGCAGATAAATATGTAATGCATTGTGCTAATGCAATGCGTCCTTCTGGCATACCTACAGTTTCCACTGCTTGCAGGCAATTAAGCGCTAAACTCAATGCTTGTGGATCGGCATTTCCAACATCTTCGCTCGCAAAAATAATACAACGTCTTAAAATAAATCTTGGATCTTCTCCTTTATCTAGAAGGAGAAATGCATAAAATAAAGCTGCATCAGGGTCAGAACCTCGCATGCTTTTAATCAATGCACTGATCAAATCATAGTGATTTTTTTCAGAGAAGTGTTTTAAAATATTTTTGTATACGTGCTCTCGTTCTGAATTAGTATGGCAAAACGCTATATTTTCAAATAGATTCAATGCAAACCGAAGGTCATTTCCACTCATTTTAGCAATTTTGGAAATAGCTTCTTTTTCTAAGTAGGGAAGATCTAATTGTTCATGCCCTTCATCTTGTAAAAACTGTAAACTTCTTGAAAGTGACTCAATAATGTCATTTTCTTTTAAAGGTCCGACATAAATTGTTCTTACTCTGCTTAAAATTGCTGCATTTAATGACGTATTTGGTGCTTCTGTTGTTGAACCTATTAACCAAACATCACAACTTTCCAAGACTGGTAATAATATGTCTTGTTGAGATTTGGTCAATCTATGAATTTCGTCAATAAATAAAATTCCGCCACGGCATAGTTCTATAGCTTGTCTGATTTCCTTTACACCATCATTAACGGCAGAAAGGCTTTCATAGGGTATTTTACAACTTTCAGCTAGTAACTTTGAAATGGTTGTTTTACCACAGCCAGGTGGCCCCCAAAATATGCCATGATACTTGCATTTTGTAATCCAAAAATGGATATCCTTTTCCCATATTTTACGAGCAGGACCAACAAGATATTGTATAGTTTGAAGTGTTGGGCGCATTCTCTCTGCAAGCAATTTATGTTGATGATGTTCTTTAAATATAGTCATAAATAACTCTGGACAATAAATTGTTTTTTAAATTACACATTTTGAACTTTATAACGCCAAACAGAATATAAACAAATACAAAGTAATAACGTAGAGACAAATCCACTTATGACAAGTGGCCACTGCCAGACCACTAAATACAGTGTGAAAATTGGTTCAGTTGGCACAGAAAGAATTTTTTCACTGGGCTCAAGAAGGGGCGTTTGCTCAGTAAGAAGTCTACCCAATCCATCAAATACCATACTAGGTCCAGAGTTTGATGCCATAATGAGCGATCGTCCAGTTTCAAGGGAACGCATTTGATTGAGTACGGCAAGTTCGTATCCTGCATTGCTATCCACCATCCAAATTAGATTATCCTGATTTACATAAAGATTTGTATTTCCCCATTTTGAACTTTTGTAGGCCAGCTCTTGTGAAATCGCATCAAAACAAATCAGTGGCGTCACTTTTAGTTTTGGATTTACAACCAAAGGTTTAAATTCATGCCCTGCTTTGATTTTCCCGGCATTCTTAAAAATGCTCCTATACATATTTCCAGGCGCAGACCAAAAATCGTCCGTAGGGAAACTTTCACCAAAAGGCATGGGAGTCCATTTTTCAAACAGCGTTTTTTCTAGACCATTTTTTGTTACCATTCCTGATGCTGACCATATTGTGTGTAAATGATTATTTGCCTGGGAAGCCTTGTCTATTTTGATAGCCTGAACAAGGAATGTTGTATGAGTTTCTTCACTTATTTTTCTAACTTTTTCAATTTGAGCTGGATGATAAAAAAAGAAATCAGGCGCTGTACTTTCTGGCCAAATAAGTAGTTCAGGAAAAGAATGAAATTTTTGATATGATTCATTTAGTATTTTAGTACTCATGTTTATAAGATAAAAAAAACTTGGTGTTGTTGTACTTTCTGTAGGTAATTTTCGATCGGTAAGGAATGGAGGTAGAAAGTTTGGTTGTAAGAAAGCTATAATGGCTTTGTGGCTGTCAAGGAGTTTTTTATTGTATTTCTCAATGCGCCAATGACCAAAAAAATAAACACTACTTGAGATAAATAGAATAAGTATTGAAATAAAAATATTTTTTTTAGCAGAATTATTTATTGAAATTTTTGATACGAATAAACTAATCGTGAATATAAAAACGGTTCCTGAACTCATTCCAAATAAGCTCGTCAACTGATTTAGAATAGGAGAAGCATTCAGTAACGAGCCAAATGTCCAGTGAAAAAAACGTGGAATAATAATTTCCAACCCTGTGGCGGCAAAAAGCATAGAGACAGACACAATAATATTTTTTATTGTGGTGGTTGGAAAAATAAGTTTGCTTTCATTTTGGAGAAGCCAAAAGCCAACGGTGAATGGACTGAAAAGAAGAACAAAATAGACAGCAACAACTGCACATATGAAAACAAATAAGCCCATTGCCAAGATAGGCTCTAAACCCCCAAAATAGATCATGGGCTTCACAAACCATTGAAAAGCAATGAATTCAAGTATAAATCCAAACCACCATGCCAAAAATAGGGAATATTTTACCTTTTGTGAGCACACTCTCATGCTAACAAACAGGGGAGCTAGTGATATGGTAAGCAATCCCGCTATCCATGGATTTGGTAATCCTGCTGTGTAAAATCCTACACTTGCTACCAAGGCACTGATGGTGACAAGAATAGGGCAGGTCACATAAAAATGTTGTTTAGATATAAGCATAGGGTTCTTCCAATAATTTAGGATTATCTTATAATAACGTTTCAATCAATTGTAAAAGTTGTTAGGTGGTTGGAAGCATGAAAGTTTGCGTATTCATTATTTTATTTCTATGGCAGTGTGTGAGTTTTGCCCAAGATACCCCTGATCAACCTTTGGTTCCTCATTTAAAAATAAACGAGGTTACGTTTTATTTTGGAGAAACCTACAGAGGTCAAAGGCTGCATAAGACATTTCCCTTTCGAAATGATGGTCAAGGTCCCTTGGTTATTTCCAATATACATTCTTCTTGCGGCTGTTTGAACGCTGCCGTTTATGCAAAAGATGGCAAAACACCCCAAGACACATTTTCTCCAGAAGATGAAGGTTTCGTATCAGTTGATTTAGACACGGCTGGTTTTCAAGGCAATATCGTTCGCAAACTTACGTTCGATACCAATATGCCTGTAGCTTCGCCTACGGTTGTTATCACTTTATCTGCTCATGTAAATCAAGAAATTGAGAGCGTGCCTCCTATGCTTTATTTAGGCAAAATGGATAAAAACCAAGTTAAAAAATTTCGTTTTAAAGTTAATCTTTTGGGGCGAGCTAAATTTCACTCCCCTCATGTTCTAAATTTGGCAGAAGATTTAAAACAACAACTTAAAAATTCCTCCCTTACTAGGTCTAATCGCTCAGAAATACTTTCAAATTATGGTCCTTTGAAAGTGTTTGGCGTAGATTCTTCAAATCCTAATATCAAAGCAACTCTTTTGGATACAAATGAGGAGCAAAACCCAACAATTGAGGTTAGTTTTGTTCCTCCCCTTCCCATTGGACCGTTCAATTCACAGTTAACTATTTGGAACAATTCTGATTATTATAAAGATTACAAATTCCCTATCGTTGGCGAAGTGACTGGAAGGGTAAATCAAACTGCAAAATATGTAGAATTTGGTGTTGTGTCTCCGCAAAAATCTTCTGAGCGAGTGATTGTTTATTCCTCTTCTTTGAAAAATTTTGATATTACTGCTGTAAAAGTAAATTTAAAACAAACATCAAATTCTAAAGAAATAAAAGAGTCAGATATTTTTATCATTAAAAAGGAAAAAATTTTATGGAATGATCCAGCTGCAGGTAAGCAGTTAGAAGCGTACAGATTGCATTTTAAGTTAGGTTACCCTAAACAAACTTCAGCTCTTTTAAGTTCGGGAGTTAATATTTCTGGGCATTTTGTTGTAAAAACGAATGACCCAGATTACAAAGAAATCTTTGTCCCTTTTTTTGGTATTTTGAGAAACGTAGAACCTTAACAAAGCAGGTATTGTCATGAATTTTTTAAAGAAATTTTTTTCCTCAGAATCTAAATTTAAATCCTATGAAAAATCAGGTGAAGTTTTAAAAAACCCTGTAACCACCAAAGAGCAAAGAGAAGAAGCTATTGATGCACTTGAAAAAGTCTCTCCAGAATTTGCTATTCCTCAGCTTTTAAAAAGGTTTGAAATAGTCGTTGATTCTGGCATTATTGATACTCGTGAAAAAGAACGGTGTATGAAAATTATAGTTTCTCATAGAGAACATGCAAAAGAATTAATTAAAATTAATTTATCGTCTAAGAAAAGAATTTCTTGGCAAATGAAAATTGCAGAAAAAATATTTGATGAAAATGAATATAAAGATATTTTGATCAAAAATCTAAATACTGATATGCAAGTTTTTGATGAAGATGTTCTTGAAAGAAACACAGAAATCCTTCTGGCATTGAAAGAATTATCCGATGAAAAAATTGTTGATATAGCTCAGAAATTTTTACAAAGTAGAGATGAACATGTGCGTATGGCAG